>CAYTLQ010000349.1:0-15491 GCA_964438715.1 uncultured Ignavibacteriaceae bacterium | reverse complement strand
GGAGGTATGATATGCGTAAATTCAGACAAATGTTTTTACTGTTCTTTTTGATGTTTGGCAGTATGGGTTTTTCCCAAATTTGCGGTATCTCCGGTTCTAAACTCACCGTTCCGGATGCCGGAACAATTGTTCCCGGAGTGTTTGAATTTGAACCTTCCTTAACAGTTACATCATACTCAGCTTGTTACAATGAACTTTGGGATGTAGAAAAATTTTCTGCTAATACAGTTCAAAGTTGTCTTTCCTTCAGAATGACCTTGGGAATAAATGAAAACATTGAGATTGGCAGTGCGTTTCCTGCCTCGGCAGATATAATTGCAATTGGTTCGAAGATACAAATAACTAATTCGGAAAAGTTCTCATTTACCTTTGCTTCAGGGGTACAACTGCCGGCAAATAACACATCGGAAAATGACTCTACATTATTACCCATGAATTATGGTTACAGCGCCGGAATTATTAATTCAATAGTTTTATCAGAGGACGCAACTATTGATGTTATTTTTTCAGGAACAATTTATACTGCTGCCGATCACTACAATAAATTATTTGCCTATGGAGCGGCGTACGGTCATTTTATTTCCGATAAAATTTGTGCAGTATTTGAACTTACCGGTGTTTCTACATTTAACGGAGCATTACACTCTACACGGTTAGCCGCTGCTCCCGGTATTACATATTTATTTTCTGAAAGACTGTTATTTGTATTAGGCTTTCAGTACGACTTTGCCGGCAAAAATGACTATCGCACGAGAAATATACTCTCGGCATTTACAATGAAGTTCTGATGTATTACCAAACCGGCAGAGTTATTTCCATTTTATTGTACAGCCAATTGCAAAGGTTTCAGGAACAGATATGGTTTTTCCTGAAAGAAGTTCATCAAGAGCATTTTCAAGATATTTGTTTCTAACGCGCGTTTCGTTCTGCCAGTTATCATCTATTTTCCCGAAATATACCAGCTTACGCTCTTTATTAAAAACGAATAACTCAGGAGTATGAGTTGCTCCAAATGCCCGTGCAATGTCTTGTGTTTCGTCATATAAATATGGAAAGTTGAAGCCTTTTTCCTCTGCTCTTTTTTGCATTTCACTAAATGAATCTTCCGGATATTTCACTGCATCATTAGAGTTAATAGCAACTACCTGTACACCATTTTCCTTATATTTTTTCTGAATTTGTATAATTCTGTTTTCGTACGCCTGTACATAAGGGCAGTGATTACAACTGAAAATAATAATAAGTACTTCCGCATTACTGAAAGAACTGCTACTATATGTGCGTCCGTCAGTGGCGGGTAAAGAAAAATCAGGCATTTTACTTCCGAGTGTTAGTACTGTGCTATCCATAGTAATCCTATAGAATATATTGTTATAAAAAGATTATATTTTGGAATATTATGAATTCAATTGGTAAATTAGAAATAATCCATGAAACTTATTTCCATACTTTTCCTTTTATTGCCATTTATTGCAATGAGCCAGTCCGAAGAATTTATTAATCACCTGTACTATTCCTATGAGGATTATCGTGAACCTGAATTTACCAACAGGAGATTTAATAATGCAATACTTCAGCCATTGATAAAAATATATGCCAACAACAAGAAGTTTACTGTTACATTAAAAGGGCAATCGGTTGAAAAGCGTCCGATACATTTAATAACTATTGGCACTGGCAAAACGAAAGTGTTTTTATGGTCGCAGATGCACGGTGATGAACCAACCGCAACCATGGCTTTATTCGATATTTTTCGCTTTTTTCGATTCTCTACTCCTTTTGATACTCTGAAAGAACGGATACTTTCAGAACTGACATTGTATTTTATGCCCATGGTAAACCCCGATGGTGCCGAGCGCTTCCAACGAAGAAATGCGTACGATATTGATATTAACCGTGATGCTTCCCGAATAGTGACGCCTGAGTCGGATATTTTGATGAAAACATTTCTTGATATTCAACCTGATTTTGGTTTTAATCTGCATGACCAAAGCCCCCGATACAGTGTCGGCAATTCTCCGAGAGAAGCAGTCATTTCGTATTTGGCTCCCGCATACAACTATAATAAAGATTTAAATGAAAACAGAGAAACCGCTATAAAGCTAATTTCAGGTATGGTAGAAGTACTCGGCAGGTTTGTACCGGGACATTTAGCAAAATACCAGGACGATTTCGAACCCAGAGCGTACGGCGACAATTTCCAGTTACTGGGTGCCGCAACAATTTTAATAGAAAGCGGGGGATGGAAAAACGACAGGGAAAAAGATTTGATCAGGAAATTAAACTTTATCTCTCTGCTCTCTGCGTTTGAGAACATCGCATCAAAGCGATATGTAAATGCTTCAACTATTCCCTACGATGAATTACCATTCAACGAAAAATATCTCTTTGATCTGATATTACGAAACGGAACAGTCCACGAAAACGGACAAGTGTATAAAGCGGATATAGCTGTAAATATGAATGAAATTAATTCTAATACTGCGAGAGACTATTATTTAAAAAGCAGTATAGAAGATATTGGCGACCTTTCAGTTTTTTACGGATTTGATGAGCTTGATCTTGAAGGTTGTATTATTGAACAGGGAAAAGTCTGGGATGATATAATTTCTGACCCTTCTAAGTTAAGCGATGAGAAAATTACTGAATTACATAAGCGGGGATATACTGCAATTCGTACCACAGCAGAAAATATAAACAGACAAAACTTTCCGTTGAACATATATTCCGATAATGTAACTGATAGTATGGATGGTAAAATAACCATCGGAGCTCCATGCAATTTAGTTGTGAAACGCAAAGAAGAAGTAATTTTTATAGTAATTAATGGTCAGGTAATCAGGCCGGGAAGACCTCTGAAAGACTTCAAAAATTCGCTTTAACGGAAATTTATCGGGAAAAAGGTTATATTAATTAACAAAATTTCTGTTTTTAAGCACTACAATGATCTTTTTTCTGACACTGCTTACGAATTCCGGTAACGATGAGAATCTGCGACAGGCATTTGAGAGAGAAGCTGTTCCGCACATGCAGTCGTTGTACCACTATGCTTTAAAGTTAACCAACGATGAAGACGATGCAAACGATCTTCTGCAGGAGACCTATCTCCGTGCATTCCGGTTTTTTGATAAGTTCCAGCGTGGAACTAATTGTAAGGCATGGTTGTTTCGAATAATGAAGAATTCGTACATCAACATTTATAGGAAAAAAAAATCGGAACCCGTTAAACTTGATTATGAAGAAGTAGAAACCTTCTATGAAAGCGTTAAACCGAGCAGTACTGATGACGCTATCATGGACAAGGACGCTTTTGATAATTTACTCGATGATGATATCCAGGGAGCTTTAAATAAACTGCCGGAAGAATTTCGGACAGTTATCATTCTCTCTGATATTGAGGGTTTCACTTACGAAGAAATAGCAGATTTTATTGATACCCCGATAGGAACTGTCCGTTCCCGCCTTCACAGGGCAAGAAAAATGTTATTTGCCATTTTACATGATTACGCACAGGACAGAGGATTCCTTAGCAAGTGAACAGAATGAATATGAATAGAGACGATTTATTAGGATTAGTTACCGCATACGCAGATAATGAACTGCGTAACCCCGAAGAGGTGAAATTTGTTGAAGAACACCTCGCCGCCGATGAAAATCTGCGTGTGGAATTACACATCCAGAAAATGATGAAACAATTAGTCCGTGAGAGAATAAAAACTCCGGCAGTTCCTGAGCATGTTCGGGAGCGTATAGTCAAAAAGTCAACCAAACCTTCTTTCCGTGAGTTCATAGAGTCATTATTGCTTTCTCCGGCATTTGCGTTTGCAACATTGGTCGGTGTGGCATTAATTATTCTTTACAACCTTAATAATCAACAGACTGATTTTTCACTCGAGCAATCAGGCGCATCTAACATGTTTTTACAGGCTGAAAAAAATTTTGGTCTTATCATTGCCGGTAAACTTGCGCCTCAGATTGTGAGCAGTAATCCCGAAGAAATTCAAAAATTTTTCAGAGAATCGGGGGTTAAGTATAGCGCTGTTATTCCAACATTCGATTTATGGAAATTGGTTGGCGGTGTTGTCTCTGAAGAAAATGGGGAAAAATTTGCGCATCATGTGTATGCCTCACCTGAAGGAAAAATAATATATGTTTATCAGGTACATCGGTCGTATTTAGTTTCATCGGGAAAGGTATCACTATCCAGTGGACTGGTGCGTTTTCTGGATGAAGGGAAGTGTTATTCCAAGAAGTCTTCCAATCACTCAACTATATTTAAGAAATCGGGTGAAAATATCTGCGCAATAGTAACAAACGAAAACGCAGATTTAATGGATAAGTTCATTTCTTCTTTTTGACTTTGTTCGGCATTCTGTTCATTCCACAAGTATCTCCCTAATATATTTCCACACTAATCAGAAATTTTGGTCGCTGCAACTGCAGGCTGTTAATATCCTCCGGCTGTAAGAAGCCATGAACAGATATTGTTGTATTATTTCTCTTGTCATTTATTTGAAATTACATGGGTAGGGTCGAGGTCACACCAATTTATTTCCGTGATGTATAAAGTTAAGATTCTTGTATTTTTAGGATATTGCCAATAATTTTTTATGTCACCATATATTAAATCCTGTTTCGCGATCTTTTTTCTCTTAGTTTTATCAACTTCAGCGATGGCGCAGGAGAACCCGGCAATCCACAATATTCAGGGAGATACTCTTTTTGTTATGGACGCTGAAGGTGTTATACTGGACTTTCGGGTCTTTTCTCAACCCGAGTATTTTTATTATGATCTTGACTCTGATGACGCGGATGAACTTATAGTAATCGATAAATCTGCCCGCGATTCAACGATATGGTATGTTGTATTTGTGTTCGAATTAAATGAAGGATTTTTTCTTGCGGACTCGGTTACTTCAGGATTCGCCGAGCCGGTAATAGAGTTCTCGGAGGAACTGAATTCATTGGTAATAACAGCAGGAAATCCGGATTTTGATGCACTTTTCCCAAATTCTGATGAGCAAATTTCATATCCTATTCAGTTTTGGGTTTATACCGGAGTTGAATTTCTTAATGTAAATACAGATATTTACAATTTCTTCCTTGAATTTAATGAAGTACTTGAAAAAATGCTTGAGGAAAGGGAGGGATTCGAGAATCCCGGCTGTGAGTTTTCTCAGGCAAATAAAAGGCTTATCGCTGCAATATACATAAATTTACGGCATGCGTTCGAGGATACACTGGCAGAGCAGTTTCTTATGAAATATTATAATTGTCCTGACAGAGCAGAGTTCAAAAAAATAATTGAGCAATTTTTATAGATAGTAGAGGAGTTTTCATAAATGCAGATGAACTGGAAACAATATGTCGGTAAGACCTTGAATGTTACAATGTTCGAAAATTACGGCATTGTGATGGATGAAAAATCCGATTCGGCTATTTATGAAATTGTCTTTAAGAGCGGTACGCTTGTTGATGCTTTTGATGATGGTCTTCTGCTTGAAACCCGACGCGATGCTGAACAGGTACGGATATTTATATTCTACAAAGCAATTAAATGTGTAGAAATTTTTAATTTCTGATTTATGCCTTTTTGCAGAACAGTTGTTGTAATAATTCTTGTTCTGCATTCTTTTGTTTTTGGTCTTCAAATAAAATCTCTTCAGGTTTACGCTTCCGATAACCAGACAACACTTCCCATTGTTATTGCCGGCGATAAAGGTACCACAAAGTTAACCGTTGAGTTCGATATTCAGTCCGATGTTTTTCCTCAACTTGCAATAGTTTTTCTTTACTGCTCCCGTAACTGGCAGGCAGTAAATTCTGTTAATATTCAGAATGGGGGATTTAATATTTTTGACCGGATCGAATATGAGTCCCTCCCATCATTTGTGCGAGGTGCAGACTACCATGTAAAGCTAACATTCCCCGATAGCAAGGGTATAATACGGTTTCCTTATTCAGGTAACTGGATTTTACGCATAACCGATATTTCCGACACTTCATTGGTCTATGCCGAACGGCGTTTTTATGTTGTTGAGAATAATGTTCCTCTTACAGCAAAATTCTATAAAGATTACAGATCAGGAAATCAGTATTATCCTGCAGATCTTGGTCGATTTATGAAGATAATGACCACATTTGAACTTCCGGGTAATTTATTCCCTCAAAACCTCAGTGGTATTGAAATAATTATAAATCAGAAGCTATACCAGACAATAAAAATAGATAACTCATCAAAGGCTGGTAGTAACGGGTATATGGAATGGAACGGTGACAGAAAGTTTGTATTTTGGGCTACTGAACTTCGACCCGGAAATGAATATCGGCAGACCGACACAAGAAATGCAAATTTGTATCCCCACGGTGATGTATATGCGCAAAGGGAAAAAATTGAATATTCCGGAATGTATGTAACCCGCAAGGAGGACCTTAACGGTGCAAAAATGATTACTCCATATAAGGAGCCATTTGCTGAATATTTAAATGTTACATTTACTCTTGCACTGCCCGAAAAACCAAATGGCGATGTTTATCTTACGGGTTCCTTTAATCAATGGCAGATATTACCTGAGTATAAAATGAAAAAGGACGAGAAGACTTATTCGCTTACTATTCCTTTAAAGCGAGGGGTTTATGACTATCAGTATTGCATTGTTAATCCGCTTACCGGAGTTGAGGATTGGCATACTTACGAAGGAAACAATTACAACACAACGCTTAATATATCTGTTTTCGTTTACTATAATGACCCATCGATTTATGGAGTAACCAGAATTATAGGATACCGTACATTTATCAACAAATACGAAAAAATATAAACTGCTCATACATTCTGATGAGTTTAAGCATAGATAATTATAAGTAAGGAACCAAAAAATGAGAAAAATAAAAGCTGGAGTAATAGGAACGGGACATCTCGGAAAACTGCATGTGAAAATGCTTAGTACAATGGAAGAGTGTGAATTCGTTGGAGTTTATGATAAGGAGATTACTCAGGCAAAAAAGTGTGCGGAGGAGTTTTCTGTACCGGTGTGTGCAACTCTCGATGAATTGTTAGAAAAAACAGAAGCGGTAAGTATTGCCGCAATTACCAGCGCTCACTACGAATTGGCACGGCAGTGTCTTCAGCGTGGAATACATGTATTTATTGAAAAACCTATAACTGTACATATTTACGAGGCGGAAGAAATCGTTCTTTTGGCAAATGAAAAAAACCTTGTGTTACAAGTCGGGCATATCGAGCGATTTAATCCTGCTTTACTTTCGTTAGAACAGTATGACTTACGCCCGATGTTTATACAAACTGACAGGCTGGCACAGTTTAATCCTCGTGGTACAGATGTAGCAGTAGTACTCGACCTTATGATTCACGATATTGATATAATCCTCAGCTTGGTAAAAAGTGAAGTGAAAAAAGTGGATGCGAGTGGTGTCTCAGTGGTCTCGGATAGTGTTGATATTGCAAATGCAAGGATAGAATTTGAAAATGGGGCTGTTGCAAATGTTACTGCCAGCCGAATCAGTCAGAAAAAAATGAGGAAGATGCGTATTTTCCAACGCGACTCTTATATTTCTCTTGATTTCACTACCGGCGTTTCAGAGGTGTTCCGCCTACTGCCCATTAATGAGGAAGTAAAAACCGGACACATTACTTTTGACGAGTTGGGTGTAGGCGAGAAAAAAAAGAAAATAATTTATGAACAGCCGGAAGTAGTGGAAGTTAACGCTCTTCAGCATGAATTACGCTTATTTATTGAGGCAGTGCGCGATGGAAAGAAACCGGTTGTCTCAGGGGAAGATGGATTAAGGGCATTAAAGGTTGCGGAAGAAATTATTCATAAGATTCAGGAGTCTGCAAAAATTCTTAATTAAAAAATATCACTGTTATTTGCGAGATATAGGATTTGGAGAATAAAATATATCAAAATATCAGATTTGGCAAAAACCGGTGCTCCGCACTGATGAAGAGGAAGCAAAACATCGCCGTGTAAGCTGGCTGGAGTTGTTTTACGATTTGTTTTTTGTTGTAATTATTTCTCGGCTTTCACATGAGTTGGTGGCACATATCTCGTGGACAGGGGTTTTCTCATTTCTGTTCTTATTTGTCGCAGTCTGGTGGGTATGGATAGGTTCTACATACTATAATGAACGCTTTGAAACTGAAGGGCTGGAAAACAGAATATTCTTTTTCCTGAAGCTTTTTCCTGTCGCCGGTCTTGCGGTTTTTGTACACGATGGCTTAGGTGCAAATTCTGCCGGTTTTGCTCTCTCGTATATGTCAGGAAGACTAATTATTTCGTTACTGTGGTTGAGAGCAACAGTTTTGGTGCCGTTATTCCGTCCGGTAGGTAAAATATTCTCCTTAGGATTTTTTTCCTCAATAGCGCTGTTTGGAATTTCTTTATTCTTCGAAGAGAAAATGCGTTTTGTACTATGGGGAGCAGGACTATTGCTTGACCTTATTACCCCATGGTTTACATTGAAGGAACAGGCAAAATTTCCACGCCTTAGTACATCCAGACTACCTGAGCGGTTTGGACTGTTGATAATCATAGTTTTGGGTGAGTCGGCGGCGGGAGTAATAAACGGTTTAGCGGGGCGGCAAGAATTTACCTCCGATGTATTGCTGAAAGCGGGGTTGGGAATATTTATCGGTTTTGGGTTTTGGTGGCTATATTTTGATTATATAAGCAGGCTTTACCCCAGAAAAACTGTACTTTCCAATATCCTGTGGTCGTATCTTCATTTTCCATTGGCGGCAAGTCTTGCCGCTATAGGAGCGGCAACTAAAAATCTGATTGCTCTCTCAAATTCAGATGAAGTGACACTTACTGCTGTACTTATTGCTTCAGCAGGCGCTGTTGCATTTTTTGCGCTTACTTTTCTGGAACTTACACTTGAGAAGAGTGAGAATGACCCCGCACATAAAATAGTCAGTCCGCTTATGAGGTTTATCGCCGGAACAATTATGTTCTGTTATGTGCTATTCTTTTCCGGTAGTGTTTTTACGGTTTTACTGCTTCTGGCGTCACTTCTTTTGTTGCAAATGGGATACGGCGCTTTTGTTTGGTTCCGGAAAAAAGAATAATTTTTGCGCTGTAAAATTTCTCTGAGTTACTCTCTTGCAAGAGTATTGAAAAGAAAGGTGTTACATGCAGGTTCATTTGGAATTTTTTCTATTGGCATTTACTTCATTCTTCACTATGGTTAACCCTCTGGGTGTTATTCCGATTTATAACACTATGACAGCTCAGATGGATGCTGTGGTAGCGAAGAAGACTGCAGCCCGTGCCGTTTTAACCGCACTGCTTACAATGTTAATTTTTGCATTCACCGGAAAGTTCATTTTCGATTTTTTCAATATTTCTGTTCATAGTCTTCGTATTGTTGGCGGTATTATCTTTTTTATGGCCGGTTACGATATGCTTCAGGCTCGTATTATGCGCACGAAAGCCGATACACAAACAGAAAAAGAATTTGCTCGTGATATTGCAATAACTCCTCTCGGGATTCCACTTATTTGTGGTCCCGGAGCAATGACAATCGCAATAATTCTTATGAAAGATTCTCAAACTATTATTCAAAAACTTATCGTAGTTGCTGCAATATTAATAGTAAGTGTGGTAACCTTATTATTTTTACTTGGCTCCCGAAAAGTAATGAAATTTCTCGGTGAGAGTGGCAATAAGGTACTTACAAGGATAATGGGACTTATTGTTATGGTAATTGCTGTAGAATTTCTTTTTGCGGGTTTACGATATCATGTGAAAGCGCTGTTTAAGTAACGGAGAAATATATGAGTGGAATTACACGAAGACAATTCATAGAATTGACCGGCGCTGTAGGTGCAGGTATAGTATTAACGGGCTTTACCGGAAAAGTCCTTTTTTCCTTTGACCGTAATTTCGATATAATTATTCGTAACGGTAAAATTCTCGATGGCACCGGAAGAGAAGCATATCAAGCCGATATAGGCATAAAGGATGGTTATATCAGAGCTATCGGGAAATTACAGGAAGAAGAGGGAATAAAAGTAATTGATGCATCTGGTTTATATGTTACTCCGGGTTTTGTGGATATTCACTCCCATACCGATTCTGATTTACTCTTAAATCCGAAAGCAGAAAGTAAAATACGGCAAGGAGTGACTACTGAAATTACCGGACAGGATGGGTTCTCCTGGGGACCTTGTGGCGGGCCGGAACAGCACTTACGCGAAAGAAGTTTTTATACTGAATTTAACGAAGAGTTTAAATGGTTTGAAATAAAGGATTTTCTCGACGATCTTGAACAACGCAGATTCGCCGTTAACTTAGCTACCATGGTGGGGTTGGGAACCGTAAGAGAATATGTGATTGGATTAGATAACCGCAAGGCTACAACAGACGAGATAGCACGGATGCAGGATGAAGTAATGAAAGCAATTGCACAAGGGGCAATTGGTGTTTCCAGCGGACTTGAGTACACGCCCGGAAGTTTTGCTGATACCGATGAATTAGTAAAAGTGCTATCAGCCGCACCGCGTAAATACCGGCTTTATTCTACCCATATGCGTAATGAAGATAATTATGTTCTTGACGCTATTAAAGAAGCTATTGAAATTGCAAAAAGGGCTGAGGCGCGTTTACTTATTGCTCATCTAAAAGTTTCCGGCAAATCGAACTGGGAAAAAGCAGATGAAGCACTTGCTCTGATTGACAATGCCGCAAACGATATTGAGGTTCATGCAGACCGATATACTTATGTTGCTTATCACACCGATCTTTCTTCGCTCTTTCCGTTATGGTCGCGGGATGGTGGAACAGAAGCATTTCTTAATCGTTTGAAGGATAAGTCTCTCTCTGCGTCGATAAAAGAATATGCAGAAAAAAAAGTTTCAAATCTCGATGGTGGCTGGAATGGGGTGCTTGTTTCATCAATCGGAAAGAAAGAGTTGAAACAATATCAGGGGAAAACCATATTACAACTTTCAGAAGAACTTGGTATGGAGCCCTATGACGCATGTGTTTTTATAGTTATTGGCTCGGAGAACTCTGCAATGATGATGGGCTTTGGCATGGAGGAGAAATCTACTGAAAAAATTATTGCACATCCGCGTGTTATGATTTCGTCGGATGCCGGTTCACATGCACCATACCCGCCGATGAACAAAAATATTGCTCATCCCCGTGCTTATGGAACTTTTCCTCGTGCTATTGCCCGATATGTGCGTGAACGAAAAGTTTGTACTTTACCGGAGATGATAAAAAAAATGACTCTTATGCCGGCCGAAAAAGCAGGACTGAAAGACAGAGGGAAATTAACCGAAGGGTATGCGGCTGATATTGTAATATTTGATTATAACCGGATACAGGATCGTGCAACATTTACCGAGTCACATCAATACCCTGATGGACTCCCCTATGTAATTGTGAATGGAAAAGTAGTGATTGATTTAGGGGAGCATACCGGTGAGTTGCCCGGAAAGATACTGCGAAGTTAAAGTAAGCCTACGAATTTTATTTTGACTTCCGAATTAACTACTGAGCAAATACAGCACTATCTGCTGAGAATTGGTTTTACAGGTCCGTATGAACCATCTTTACTTACTTTGGCTCAGTTACAGAAATGCCACTTACTTACAGTTCCCTTTGAAAACTTAGACATACATTACTCTTTTCCTATTTCTTTAGAAATTCAGAATATATATCGAAAGATTGTACTATCGAGCAGGGGAGTTTTCTGCTATGAGCTAAATACACTGTTTTATCATCTTCTCATCGCCTTGGGTTTTTCGGCAAAAATTATTTCTGCACGAGTATTTAACTCCCGTGAACAAACATACGGCCCCGAATATGATCACATGGCAATCATCGTTACTCTCGGCTCGCGTGAATATCTTGTTGATGTTGGATTTGGCGAGTTTTCCTTTGCGCCGATAATAATTGAATACGATAGATTGCAGATTGATGAACGGGGTGAATTTGTTGTAAAAAAATATGATGAGCAATACCTGCAGATTGTAAAAAAATCAGAAGCGGGCTACTTACCGGAATACATATTCACTACAATACCAAGGCAGATACACGAGTTTACAGGCATGTGTTTCTATCATCAACAAAGCCCTGAATCTCACTTCACTCAAAAAAGGCTCATTAGTCTGCCGACGGAAAAAGGAAGGATGACTATATCAGGAGAACTATTTAAAATTACTGAAGGAAATAAAGAAATACTAAGTTATACTCTTAAGAATGAAGCGGAATTTATTGAGTATCTGAGACGGTATTTCTCAATAAAAGAAATCAATAGATGTTAAGGGAGCAAAAAACCTCGCATTATAGTATATCCCGATTTTTACCGTGCATTAGTTATGCCTGATCTTTGAGGCAAGTTTAAAAATGGATATTTTTGATGTAAAAAAAAGAGGTAACTTGAAAGCCATAGATTTATTACCCAAAGTACCAAAGGTTCTTCTCCACGACCACCTTGATGGCGGATTGAGAGCGGAAACAATTATTGACCTTGCCAAAGAGTTAAAATATAAAAAACTTCCTACGCACGATGCGGGTGAGTTAGCTGAGTGGTTCCACAGAGGAGCTGTACGCGGCAGTCTTGTAGAATTTCTTGAGGGATTTGAACATACAACGGCGGTGATGCAAACGCGTGAGGGTTTGATACGAGTAGCTTATGAGATGATGGAGGATATGAAAAATGATGGGGTTTGTTATGTCGAAACCCGGTTTGCTCCTGTTTTTCATACGCAAAAAGGTCTGTATTATGATGATGTAATTCAATCGGTATTGGAAGGGCTCGAAAAAGGTAAAAAGGATTTTGGCATAGGTTACGGACTGATTCTATGCGGAATGAGAAATATGAAAAACACTCTTGAAATTGCTGAACTAGCTGTGAATTACCGTAATCAGGGTGTTGTTGGATTCGACCTTGCAGGGGAGGAGGGAGGCTATCCGCCGAAAAAACACATCGATGCATTTCAGTTTATTCAACGCTCTAATTTTAACATTACAATACATGCCGGAGAGGCATTCGGGAAAGAGTCAATATGGCAGGCAATTCAGTGGTGCGGCGCTCATCGCATTGGTCATGGAACGCGGATAATTGACGATATAACTTTAGATAATGGTGGAAATGTAGTAGGGTTGGGAGAATTGGCGCAATACATTCTTGATAAACGAATACCAATTGAGATTTGTTTGTTAAGTAATCTGCACACAGGAGCAGTGCCATCACTTGAAAGTCATCCTTTTGGGGTGCTTTATAAATCGAAATTTAGACTGTGTCTTAATACCGATGACAGGCTGATGAGTAAAACAACTCTCACAAATGAGTGTCGTCTTGCAATGGAGTACTTTCACTTAACGCTTGATGATATAGAAAAACTAATGATAAATGCTATGAAATCGGCATTTATACCGTATGACGAACGCCTTCATTACATCTATAATATAATTAAACCCGGTTTTCAAACTGCACGGGAACAACTAACGAATTAATTCACAATAAGGATAAAAGTAACTGATGAAAAAAGGATTTAAGAATTATAACTACGAATTTGATAAAAATGAAAAAAGAGTTCTCTCAGCTTTTTGCACACAGATTCTAAAACAAACAGCCGGGAAAAATGAGTTATTTCGTATTGAGCGTGCCTTTACTTCTATTCAGGAAAAATTAAAAACAACCGAAGATACAATAAAGTTAACAAAGGATGAGGCTACCCAACTCGGTGAACAATTGCAGTTAAATATAAATTTCCTAAAAAAAGAAATGGCAAAAAGCTGGTTCTTTAAGAAATGGATCTATAAATCGCTGTTGACAAATTATACTTCCATATATAACGACTATTTCAAAAATTAACAGTAAGATTTTGTATATGAAAAGAGTAATCAGATCTCCGCGTGGTAAAGAAATAACCTGTAAAGGGTGGATTCAGGAAGCAGCTCTGCGTATGTTGTGTAATAATCTCGACCCTGAAGTGGCGGAACGCCCTGAGGATCTTGTAGTTTATGGAGGTATTGGTAAAGCCGCAAGAAACTGGCAGGCATTTGATGCGATAGTGGAGTCGCTGAAGAATCTGGAAAATGATGAAACTCTGCTTGTGCAGTCCGGAAAACCGGTTGGAATTTTCCGTACGCATTCTGATGCACCACGAGTAATTATTTCCAACAGTATGCTAGTTCCGCGATGGGGAACCTGGGATGAATTCAGGCGATTGGAGCAACTCGGTCTGATTATGTATGGGCAGATGACAGCGGGTAGTTGGATTTATATCGGTACTCAGGGAATTTTGCAAGGTACTTATGAAACATTTGCTGAGTGTGGAAGAAAGTATTTCAACGGTGATCTGAAAGGCAAGTTGATAGTAACTGCAGGACTTGGTGGTATGGGCGGAGCTCAACCATTAGCCGCTACCATGAACGGGGCAGCATTCCTCGGAATTGATGTTGATCCTGCAAGAATTCAGAAAAGATTAGAAACCGGATATATAGATAGGATAACATACAATCTTGATGAAGCCGTTTCCCTTGTTCTTGATGCCAAGAAAAATAAAATTGCATTAAGTGTTGGTCTTGTAGGAAATGCGGGTGAGATTCTGCCTGAACTGCTGAGGCGACAAGTTATACCTGATATACTTACCGACCAGACATCAGCTCACGATACTTTGAACGGATATGTGCCGATGGGTATGAGTCTCGAAGAGGCAATCCGGTTACGCGTGGAAAATCCGCAGGAGTATATTCATAAAGCAAAGATGACTATTGTAACTCATCTTCAGGCAATGCTGGAGTTTCAGAAACAAGGCGCCGTAACCTTCGACTATGGAAATAATATTCGCGGTGAAGCAAAGGCAAACGGTGTGGAAAATGCATTCGATATTCCCGGATTTGTACCGGAGTTTATCCGTCCTTTATTTTGTGATGGAAAAGGGCCATTTCGCTGGGCTGCTCTGAGTGGTGACCCTGAGGATATTTATATTACTGATGAAGCAGTGAAAAATGCGTTTCCGGAAAATACTGCTTTACACAATTGGCTAACTATGGCAAAGCAAAAAGTACATTTTCAGGGGCTCCCTGCAAGAATATGCTGGCTTGGTTATGGTGAGCGGGCAAAAATGGGATTAATTTTTAACAAGCTTGTGGCAGAAGGAAAAGTTTCCGCACCAATAGTCATTGGCCGCGATCATTTGGATTGTGGTTCTGTTGCTTCCCCTTATCGTGAAACCGAGGGCATGCTTGACGGGAGTGATGCTATTGCTGATTGGCCAATTTTGAATGCTCTCTTAAATTCAATTGGCGGCGCTTCCTGGGTTTCAGTGCATCATGGCGGAGGAGTTGGTATCGGCAATTCTATTCATGCAGGTATGGTAGTAGTTGCAGATGGTACACCGGAAGCAGAAAAAAGACTCGAAAGGGTATTAACATATGACCCGGGAATGGGCGTTCTCTTATACACATCTCCGAGCCCACGAGACCGTACTAGAGCTCGTATGCCGT
>CAYTLQ010000348.1:0-8572 GCA_964438715.1 uncultured Ignavibacteriaceae bacterium | reverse complement strand
TTGCAATAGACGGCGACACCCGAGATCTAAACCTAGTAGATCGTCGGCGGCGTCAGATGCGGATAAAAGACAGGCTATATTTAGTGAGAAGAAAAGGAACATTTTATGCAAAACATTCTACATTTTAAGAATTTTGCTCTATCCGTGCCGGTAATTTTATTTGATATTGCAGTGCTACTTTTCATTTATTTTATGCCTGCTATAAGTCACCTTTTTGCAGTGCCAGTTTATTATTTCGAGCCCATGCGTATTGCTCTCGTTATTTCTTTGCTTTTTATGAATTTCTCCAACGCACTATTTATTGCAATCAGTTTACCGATATTTTCTGCCCTTATTTCAAGTCATCCATCGTGGCTGAAAGCCGGTTTAATCAGTATAGAATTGGTGATATGCGCCGTAATATTTCGTTTACTCTATCAAAAGCTTAATAGTGGATTTATAGCTATGGGCGCGGCTATACTAATTTCAAAGGCAGTGTATTATGATTTAAAGTCGTTATTCATCACCGCTGGGTTTATCTCCGGACCGTTGATTTCAACACCAATTTATATGCAATTTATTCTTCTTGTTGTCCTTAGTTTTGCAACACATCTGGTAGTAAAAAGAAAATCAGGGCATAACTATTGAACTAATCTTTTTTCACTCAAGTGAATATCTTATTATAGATTTAATAACCGGAAATTATATTTCCGATAACATTTTCAACTTTTTAATTATTCAGTAACCCTATACTTTAAAGGAGTTGTATATGGCTTCCACCGCCCCGACAGGGAACACCGCAACAGTATCAGATGGTAACGAAAAAAACTACACATTCCCGCTTGTAGTTCTTACATCGTTGTTTTTTATGTGGGGATTTCTCACTTGTCTTAATGATATACTTATTCCACATCTTAAAACTGTGTTTGAACTGAACTATACGCAGGTAATGCTTACACAATTTTGTTTCTTCTTTGCATATTTTGTTGTTTCACTGCCCAGCGGAAAAATTGTAGAAAAAATAGGATATCAAAAAGGTATTGTAATCGGATTAATCACTGCTGGTATCGGTACTCTGATTTTTTATCCCGCCGCAGGAATCAGATCATATTGGGTCTTCTTACTTGCGCTGTTTGTTCTCGCATCAGGTATTACGCTATTGCAGGTTGCGGCAAATCCCTTTGTAGCAATATTAGGTAAACCTTCCACCGCATCAAGTCGCCTGAATCTCACACAGGCATTTAATTCTCTTGGTACTACAATTGCACCTTATTTTGGCTCATTACTTATTCTCTCAATGGCTGTAAAGACCGCTGAAGAAATGAAAGCAATGTCTCCGGCAGATCTCGAAGCCTATAAAATGGCGGAGGCAGCAGCTGTACAAACGCCATATCTTGGTTTGTCAGCAGTGCTTTTTATTATTGCCGCAATATTTGCATTTATCAAACTTCCGGTTATTCAACATTCCGAAATAGCCAGCTCAGCAGGCGATGGTACTAATTTCGACGACAGGCATAAGAACGCATGGGGATATAAACATCTTGTGCTTGGCGCTGTAGGAATTTTTGTATATGTAGGCGCAGAAGTATCTATTGGGAGTTTTCTCGTTAATTACCTTGGTCAGCCCAATATTGTAGGATTACCGGAGGAGCAGGCAGGTAAATTTGTTTCGTTTTATTGGGGCGGCGCAATGATAGGACGCTTTCTTGGTTCTTACATACAAAGACAGGTTAAACCTTCTCTTGTTTTGGCTATTAACGCATTCGTTGCGGCTCTGCTCGTTGTTACAACAATGCTTACAAATGGTAGCATCGCAATGTGGTCTGTTCTTTCGGTAGGACTTTTTAATTCTATTATGTTTCCTACCATTTTCACTCTTGCTATTGATGGGCTTGGAAAACACACAGGCGAAGGATCGGGAATACTTTGTATGGCAATTGTAGGCGGAGCAATTATACCTGTGTTACAAGGTGTGCTTGCAGACTCAATAGGAATTCAACATGCTTTTATACTACCAATACTTTGTTATTTATTTATTGCATATTACGGCCTGAAAGGCTACAAACCTGATTTTGCTTAAGGGATTTTCTCATGGAACAAGTTGCTCTCGGTATAGATATTGGCGGAACTAACACCGTATTCGGTTTTGTGGACAAAAAAGGAAACATTATCTGCGAATCGCAGATTAAAACACAACCAAAGGATAGTGATAAAATATATTTTGGGAGGCTCTTTCCCGCAATAGAAGAATTGTTGAAAAAACTTCCTGCCGGATATGAATGGATTGGAACAGGTATCGGAGCGCCAAATGCTAACTATTATAAAGGTACAGTTGAATTACCACCAAACCTCAACTGGCACATTGTGGATGTTGTTAAATTATTCCGCGAGAAGTTTTCTCTCCCTGCTTTTATAACAAATGATGCCAACGCTGCTGCAATCGGCGAAATGATTTTCGGGGCGGCACGCGGTATAAACGATTTCATCATTATTACTCTTGGTACAGGACTTGGCAGTGGCATTGTAAGCGGAGGTAAACTCATTTACGGTCATGATGGATTCGCCGGCGAATTAGGGCATGTTATTATTAAGGAAGACGGCAGAGATTGTGGCTGTGGGCGGAAAGGTTGTCTCGAAACCTATGCTTCAGCAACAGGAATTTGCAGAACCGTATTTGAACTTCTCTGTAATCGTACTACAGAAAGCTCTCTTCGTACTATTCCATTTTCATCTCTTTCAGCGCGTCAAATATATGATGCCGCTGTTGCCGGCGATGTAATTGCTCTAGAAGCTTTTGAATTTACAGGAACTTTGCTTGGTAAAGCGCTTGCTAATTCGGTTACCTTCTCAAGTCCTGCCTTGATTGTTCTTTTTGGCGGACTTGCCGCGGCTGGCGAGTTCATTCTTCGACCAACTTACAAAGCTATGGAAGAGAATATGCTGAATATATTTAAGAATAAGGTAAAAATCGTTTTATCGCAACTTCCGGAATCAAATGCTGCATTACTCGGTGCAGCTGCTCTTTTCTGGAGTGAATATAATAACGACTGATTATTCTCCCCGGTGAGGTGACATTCAATCACCTCACATTTTCCCCTTTTTCTAAAAATATATTCATCATCTGAAAGTTTTCATTCTTTAAAAATATTCCCGAAAACTCTAAATAAAATCAACTCCTTTTTCGATAATACATAAAAAAACGGAGTTTGTTTTGAAAAGAGTATTCCTGTTCCTTATTGTCACATTCCCCCTTTTCCCTCAATCAGAATGGGAAACTTCCCTGTTTAATCTTACCGAAGGTAATAAAAGGTATCTTGCCGGCAAACATAACGAGCAGATTTACAGTGAACAGCGCGATGAACAAAGAAATGGTCAACACCCTTATGCTATTATTCTAACCTGTGCCGACTCCAGAGTTCCTCCCGAAATTCTCTTTGATGAAGGATTAGGACGATTATTTGTCGTTCGTGTTGCAGGAAATGTTATCGATGAAATAATTCTCGGTAGTATTGAATATGCGGCTGAACACTTGCATGTACCTTTACTTGTTGTTTTAGGACATTCATCATGCGGAGCTGTCTCGGCAACAATTGCAGGCGGTGATAACGGTAAAAATATCAATGCTTTAACAGCCAAAATAAAGCCTGCAGTGGATGAGTCGAAAAAAATTCTGAAAACAAAAAATTTCCTTCTCCCTCTGGCTATTGAAAAAAATGTTGAATTTCAGGTTAGTTATGCCGCACAAAACAGCCACATTCTCAATGAATTACTTCATGAAAATAAATTTCAGATACTTGGCGCAGTGTATAGTATTGAAACGGGTGAAGTGAGTTTTTTTGATATCCCGAAAGAAACTGCCGACTCCAAAAAGGAAAAGAACAATCATAATAACACCAAGGATAAATACGGCAAGGAAGACAATCATTTCAGTAACACAAAAACCACGGGCGAGGATAAAAGATTTAACGGCAAATATAATCTCAATGCCGATACAAAAATAAAAGACAACATTTACTCAGACGGAAACCTTTTTGTCATTCAGCATTCGTCATGGAAAAACAAATCGAGGGCTGAGCAGGAAGTTAAAAAGTTAAAAGAGGAAAGGCATGATGCCTTTGTTGTAAGCTATTTTAATAAGGAAGATGGGAGTACCTGGTACCGAGTAAGAATAGGATACTTCTCTAGCCTTCACGAGGTTGAAGTCTATCTTCAAATAAGCGATCTGACAATGAGATAATTTCTAACGGCTCTTCGGTTTATTTAGTGATTCGTAAAGTATCCAGGGCAGAAAATTTGTCTGCAAAATTTTTTAGGATACTTATAGTCGTAGAATCAGTATCAAAAACCGAGTAATATCCCTGCGGCTCATGCGGTGGGTCGCCCATAAAATCAAGTCCCGGTTTCCATTTGTAATCCGGTTGACGGTTTCTTCCTTCCCCTCCCCAGGCCCAGAAGTTAAAACCGGCAACAGGCCCCAATCCGGAAGCTGAATGATAGAAAGATGCCAGCAGACTTTCATAAAATCTGTCCCTGTAATGAACAGTGGCAGAAACTGAAAAACTACTGCTGTCACGCTGGAGACCGAATTCTTCTAATACCAAAGGCTTCTTCAATGAATCAGCTAAATCAATATGAACCTTTACATAGTTCAGAGATTTTTGTAATGCTGAGTCGAAGGTGCCGGGTATATCTTTTTTATCTAACCATGCCCAGTTTGCAGGCCAAAGATGAAATGTGAGATAATCAATAGTTGGAATGCGATGGAGAAACAAGAAATTTTCCGCTGACTTTAAACAACCAATTATTCCTTCACTTCCGCTTGATACCAAATGATTTGTATCGATTGATTTAATATAGGCAGATGTTTCTTCCATCCATACACGGAAAGCCGGAAGGTTTGCAAGACCTGTTTCATCATTATTTCCCGCTCTTGGTTCGTTTGCAAGTTGCCAGCTCATAATTACTGGATCGTCTTTGTATCTGATTCCGTTGATAGAGTTTTCCCGTTCAGCCAATGTTTTGAAAAAATGCCGGAAATATTGATTCGCTTTTTGATTTGTGTAAAAAGAACCGGCATAATTCATAAAATCTGCCCAACCATTTTCTGATGAGTCGGGATATACCGGTGTTCCACCAAACCATGTATTGTATTGAACCATACCACCCGACCACTCCCAAAAATTGTTGAGGATAATTACTGCCCTCATCCCGCGTTTTTTCATTTCATTAAGCAAAAAATCCAGTCCGACAAGCAACTCTTCATTATAACTGAACGGAGCACACTGTAATACCGGCGTCAGAGAATTTTGCATATATGAAAGCTCTGAGGAACCAAGAATACGTAAATTCTTTATTCCAAGTGCATCAAGCCGGTCAAGTTCCCGTATGAGTCTTTGTCTGCCGGAATTATTGTCACTCATTCCTAAATACATTCCATACCAGAGATTGGTTCCTGCAAAATAATAGGGCTTATCATCAATAAAGAATTTGCCCTTTTCAACTGTCACAAAGTAGTCGTTAGGATCTGTCATAAAAATTGAAAAACATGAGGGTAAGGTGAGAAGTGCTAAAACAAGAATCAGCGGCTTAATCAAAACCTTACTAATCTGTAAAAAGGGTAACTTCGTAAAATTTGTATCAAGAGGCTCGGGCATTAGAACATTCCGTTTTTCTTTGAATTACCCCGGTCAAATTTGCAAAATAAGAATGAAAGTTAATTTAATAATGAAACAAGAAAGATAACAGAGAGCTGCCACGAGAGACTCGCGGCAGCCTTGAAATTAAAGTCTTACTTTCTATTTCGTCAAAACCATTTTCTTTGTTTCAGAGAAATCACCTGAAATTAGCCGATAGTAATAAACTCCTGCTGAAAGAGAACCGGCGTTAAAATGAACATTATAACTACCGGCTTCTTTAAATCCATTTTCCAATACCATTACTTCCTTTCCTGATACATCATAAACTTTTAGCGACACATCTCCGGATTCTTTAAGGGTATAACTAATATTTGTAGAAGGATTGAAAGGATTAGGATAATTCTGTTTAAGAGAATATTCAGTTACCCTTCCCTCATCTTCAACATCGGTAGCGAGAGTTACAGTAATATCAAAATTTGTTGCAAAATTCCACTGATCACCGGAACTTGAACCACTGCCGTTAACGCTGTTACCATTGGCATATAGGGTTACATTTCCGGGAGTGGAAGGAGCGGTATAACCAAAAGTAAAAGTAACAAATCCTGCAACCGGTGATTTAGGTTGTGTATGGGTCAATTCATCTCCAATCAACTGAAGACCCTGATCCGGAATTGTTTGTAATGTACCTGCAGATGCTGCAATGTTCGTTCCGGCTTTGCTGAGCGGACCGCCAAAAATTGTTACAGTATATGCCGAAACTTCGTTAGTTTCAAGTGTTGTTGGTCCGGAAATAACTACCGAAACATTGGCATTTTGTGCACCATGACAAGTGCATCCTGTTCCATTTTTTTTGGTTCTGCCGGTTATTCCTCCTGAAAAAGCATAGAATATTATGCTGGAAATAAATACAATAAACAGCGCAAAACTGATAATGTGTCGCTTAACCATTTTTGGTACTCCTCTTAAGTTGAATTGAATGAAATAAAACAACATCAGGCAAATTTGCTCATAGTTGCCATTTTATGATGTAATGTCAGTTTAGTATATCACACACAAAAAAAGGGACAAACAAATGAGTGCAAAATAAATAAGTGTTATTCTTCGCACATCAACTTTTAACAGTTGAGGATGAAATTAATTAATTAATAAACATGAGAAATAAAATATGGAAACATTTTACGCCAGGTCGGCCAGTCGTGTGGCATATCATACCCCCAGAGATCTAACCAGTGAGGGATACCTTTGGAGTGCAAAATCTCCGAGAGCGCTCTTGATGCTTGCGGATCTTCGTAACTTCCCTGACCTGTGGCAATAATTATTTTTTTATTATTCCTCATCTGTGAGAGAAGACCTTCATCAGTAAGATTTTTCAGATAATCGAGCGGAGAATTAAAATAGACATTATCATCATAATACCCCTTTGAATAATCTTTTAAGTCATAACTGCCGCTTAACGCTATTGTACCGCTGAAAATATCGGGTCTGCGGAAAAATGTATTGAGTGCATGAAATGCACCTAAAGAAGCACCGGTTGTTATAATTGGAACTAATCCTCTGCAGTGATTATGAATAAAAGGTACAACTTCTTCGGTTATATAAGGATTATACTGCTGATGACGAATAGCTTTATGTTCGGGAAGCATATTATTGTTCAACCAGCTCTCGTTATTAATACTGTTTATAGAAAAAACTTTCACTCTGCCGGCATTAATAAATCCGGCAAGAGTATCAATAACCTGAAACCTCTCGTACTCGAGATAATCCGCGGCGGCAGTAGGAAACATTAGAAGCGCCGGACCATAATGTCCGTAAACAACAATTTCCATATCCTTTCTTAATGAAGGGCTCCACCATTTATGAATTTCTCTGTGCATCAGGTCTCCTTAATAATAAAAATAAAATTTAATAAATTTAGAGTAATATGCCCGTATTTCCAAACAATTGCGTCACTACAACAATCACCATTAGAAAAAGGGGTAACTTGAAATTGGTTCACACGAAAAAATGGTGGTGGCAGGCAGAAAGCGCAAATGTTTGTCACCTTGCGTAAAGGCGGATATTATGCACAATAATGAAATCGAAGAACTACATTTGTATTAACCATCCACCTTTGGAGGATCATACGAAGCCATAAAACCGGGATTACGCTAAACGGCTGTTGTGGTCAGTTATTTATTTTAGTTCTGAAAGTATTATTTTCTTTTGTGTCAATGTGTTTTTGATTGCTTTTTCCCTAATCTTTGGGTCTGAATGGTTTATCAGATCAAAATACTCAACCGGAACTACCTGCCACCATAAGCCGTATTTATCTTTACACCAGCCGCAGGCACCTTCTTGTCCGCCGTTTGAGGTTAACGCATTCCAATAGAAATCTGTTTCGGCCTGGTCTTTTGTGTTGATAACAAAAGATACCGACTCATTAAATTTTTGAAATGAACCTGCTGCTAAAATGCTTAGTTCCATACCAAGAATTTCAATAATTGCTGTCTCGAAGTCACCACCTCCTGCTTCCGGTGGGTTCGTGTATTTGTGGTGTTCTTTTAGTTTACCGTCTTTAAATATTGAAAGGTAATAATCTGCGACTGCTTTAGCATCTGTGGTTTCTACCCAAATTGAGGGGGTAATTTTTTGAGTAATCATAGTTTTAGTTGTTGAGTTAATGTCATTTGTTGCTAAGTTTTTATTAATTGACTTATCAGTATTATTTGTTTGATTTGATTTTGAACACGAGGTTATCAAACTAATTGAAATCGTTACAAGCAATAGTAATTTATTCATTTTTTTGCCTCATTCGTTTTATCTATGCTCATATAGTTTCTGTTACTCAAATTGACTGTAACGGTTTTCTGACTTAGTATCTGTGGCAGGTTACAATCGCCCGACTGCCTTCCACCTGAAATAAAATAAATCCGCTAACCTTCGGCTAACACTGTACACACCATTGCGTAAAGCCGCTA
>CAYTLQ010000347.1:0-5852 GCA_964438715.1 uncultured Ignavibacteriaceae bacterium | reverse complement strand
ATTTAATGGAACTTTTACACACGAATGCAATGATAATATTCATAGAGAAACGAACAAAATTAATTTTAACATTGAGAGTATTTATCTCATACATGAGTGAAATTATTGCCAGATAATTTTAAACAGTATTCTACCAAGTTAAAAGATTGCTTAATTTTCAGATAATTTTATTTTTCTTTTTTTTTTTTTGTATGAGACATCTCCTTTTTTTAGTAACGTGCATTTTTACCATTATATCAGTCAAAATTAATAGTCAGGTAGTGCTCCGCGAGGATTTAACTGCTGAGTATAATCTCCCTGATGGTGTAAAATTATTCTCGGTTACACGGACTGCACCTAAACTAAAAGCATGGTATTATGAAATTGATTTAAAAAAAAATATTGCAGTAAAACCTTACTTAAATCCCGTTGGTAGAGAAGGTCTTTTACCTTTTATACAGCGGTTTCAGGCGTATGGTGGTATAAACGGAGGTTATTTCGATATTACTTCAGGTGCTTCATACTCTGCGCTAGTAAATCCCGGAGGAGTTCAGTCAAAAAACATTTCCACAGTGGTTCGGGATGGAAAAACATATTTTCTCACAAGAGGATTTTGGGGAATTTCTGAAGACCGCGCAATGAGCATCGATTGGATTTATCATTTTGGAAACAGAATAATAGATATCTATCGGTATTCACAACCTGTACAAAATACACAGGGAACACCCGCACCGGCGCCAATTCCAACGCAAGGAGAGCCGGCGTATGAGCTGATTGCAGGAATTGGTGGTGGGCCTGTGCTTATAAAAAATGGTGTTATACAGGATACTTATATTCAGGAGGTGTTCTGGGGGTCGGGTGTAGGGTATGATAACCGCGATCCTCGATCGGCAATTGGATTCACACAAGATAATAAGGTTATACTTTTTGTTGCTGACGGAAGACAACCGGAAAGTGAGGGGCTTGCTCTTCCTGAAATGGCAATTCTGTTAAAGAATATGGGATGTGTAGAATTACTCAATCTTGATGGCGGAGGCTCAAGTCAAATAGCAACATCTTCTGAACTTATTAACAAACCGGAGGGAGGAACTTATCAGAGGCCCATTCCCACCATGATTGCCATTGTTCATCCTGATTCGCTACCGTTGCTTCCGCCGATTTATTATAATAAAAAGATTGATTCTGAGGATGAAGGAGTATTATTTATGGGTCAGGGCTGGTCTCAGTCAACTATTGCAGGTTATTGGGCCGGTACGCCTTCAAAAATTGCTCCGACAGGTTCAGGTGAAAATTCGGTAACTTTTAAACTTCGTCTTCCCTCTCCCGGTAAGTATCGTTTAGACGCATGGTGGACTTCTGCAAGTAACAGAAGCAGTGCTACTCCATTTATTATAAGAAGAGGCACGCAGTACGATACTGTAAAAATCAATCAATCAATAAACGGAAGCAAATGGAATCTGATTGGTGAATTCCAATTTAGTGGTGATACAACTGAATCGGTAACCATAACTAACTTTGCTCCCGCAGGTTTTTATGTTGTTGCTGACGGTATCCGAATTCTTTCTTTGGATAGTACAGTGACGGAAGTAACCGAAGACCATTCTCTTGAAACGGACTTTTCCCTATACCAAAATTATCCGAATCCATTTAATCCTTCTACGGTAATTTCATATTCACTCCCATCACGAAGTAAAATAAAACTCGATATATTCGATATATTAGGAAATAAAATAACTGAGCTGGTTAATACTGAACAGGAGGCAGGCAAATACGAGATCCTTTACCAGCCCACAAGTTTGAGCGCCGGTGTTTATTTCTACCGCCTCATAAGTGAGTCTATTACATTAACTAAAAAAATGGTTTATATTCGTTAAGGAATTGGCATAAATGCAGAACGGTAACATTTCTAAAATTGATCGCTATCATATTGAAGACATTTTCAGCAGTAGAATCAGGCGTTTTCAGAAACTGATGAAATTTAAAATTCGGGAAATTCTGCTTGTATCAAGTCTCTACGATTATTATTTGTTTGAAGAAGATGGGCGTTTGTATGAATTAATTCGTCAGGAATATCAGGTTCTTAACCTGAGTCAGGCGCCGGAAATAACTCATGTGACTACCGGTGCAGAAGCGTTGGAAGCAGCCCTGATTGAAGATAGATTCGACCTTGTTATTGTTACTCTGCATATTGAAGATATGCATCCTGTAAAATTCGCTCAGATGCTGAGAAGCGCAGGAGACAATACCCCTATTATTCTTCTCGCATACGACAATAAAGAGCGTAAAGAACTTGTTACCAACTATGATGCTTCAATATTTGATAGAATTTTTATCTGGCAGGGCGATTACCGTCTGCTCATTGCAATTATTAAGTCAATTGAAGATACAAGAAATGTTGAGAATGATACACTTTCTGCGGGTGTACAGTCAATTATTCTTGTCGAGGATAATGTTAAATTTTATTCTGCCTACCTGCCACTTATTTACAATGAAATATTTAATCAGTCTCAGCGACTTATTTCTGAGGGTATCAACCTCACTCACCGATATTTACGAATGCGCGCCCGACCGAAAATTTTGCTGGCAACAAATTTTGAAGAAGCCTGGGCATATTTTGAAAAATATAAAGAATATGTTCTCGGTGTAATAACCGATTTAAATTTTAAGTACAGAGGGCAGAAAGACCCTGAAGCAGGCTTAAAGCTTACGCGCCGTATAAAAGATGAATTGATTGATATACCTGTACTTATTCAGTCCAGTAACGAGAACTATGCCGAAAAAGCCCGTGAGTGCGGAGCTACATTTCTTAAAAAAGGTTCACCACACTTACTGCATGAGCTGAGGGACTTTATATTAAATAATCTTGGCTTTGGTGATTTCGTCTTTCGAATGCGCGATGGAAGAATTGTCGGAAAAGCACATAATCTTAAGGCGCTTGAAGAACAGTTGCACCATATCCCTGATGAAAGTATCGTTTATCATGCAGAGCGAAACCATTTTTCGAATTGGTTAAAAGCGCGAACGGAATTTTGGCTGGCTCAGAATCTGCGACCCCAAAAAGTTACTGACTTTAAAGATACAAATGCTCTGCGTTACGGTATTATCGATGCTATACAGCAGTATCTCGATTTGCGTCGGCGTGGAATAATTACCGATTTCAGTAAAGATGCATTCGATCCCAAAATTGGTTTTGCCCGCATCGGCAGTGGTTCATTAGGAGGGAAGGCGCGTGGTCTTGGGTTTATTAATAATCTGATGAATAACACGAAGTTAAAAAATTCTTTCCCGGGTATAAAAATATTTGTTCCCGCCGCAGTTGTGCTTGCTACTGATATTTTTGATAGATTCATTCAGGACAATAGACTTGAGTATTTTGCTCTTGGCGAAGCTGAGGATGAGGAAATAATTAAACGGTTTGTAAACAGCCCCTCTTTTCCCGATGATGTTACTGAAAAATTGAGGGATTTTCTTCAAATGATTCATGAACCTCTCGCCGTTCGCTCATCCAGCCTTCTCGAGGACTCTCAGTTCCAGCCGTTTGCAGGTGTTTACGATACTTTTATGATTCCCAATAATAATGATGACCTTGAAGTTCGTTTACAGGAATTACTGCAGACCATCAAATGTGTTTATGCTTCTACATTCCTTCGTAAAGCCCGTGATTATATGCGTTCCACAGAGTACCGCCTCGAAGAAGAAAAAATGGCCGTTATTATTCAGCGTCTTGAAGGTATTAAACACGGCGACAGATTCTATCCCGATTTCAGCGGTGTGGCAAAATCATATAATTTCTATCCTGTTCCTCCGCAAAAAGCTGTTGATGGCATTGCAATGGCGGCATTAGGCCTCGGTAAAACAGTTGTTGAAGGAGGCAATTCGGTAAGGTTTTGCCCTAAATATCCTAAACATCTTTTACAGTTTTTCTCTTCTAAGGAAACTGTAAAAAACTCCCAACAGACCTTTTTTGCGCTCAATCTAAAAGGCAAACTTGACCTTGAACATCATCTTACCCCCGATCATTTAGTTGTTGAATATGATGTCGCAGATGCAGAAGGCGATGGTACATTAGCCTATGTCGGGTCAACATATTCGCCGGAAAATGATGCTGTATATGATGGACTTTCACGAAAAGGCAGACGGGTAGTTACATTTGCACCAATATTGAAACATAAAATATTCCCTTTGCCTGAGATACTTAATTCACTTTACGCAATTGGTACCTGGGGAATGGGAGCTCAAATTGAAATTGAATTTGCCGTAAATATGAATGAAGGAAGTGGTGAAGAAAAAGAATTTGCGCTACTGCAGATGCGTCCCCTCGTTTTGAGCAGTGAGGCAGAGGAAATAAAAATTGAACGATTTGAAAAGTCACAATTAATCTGTGAAAGCCGGCAGATTCTCGGAAACGGAGTAATTAATGATATCTATGATATTGTGGTTGTTGATAAACATAATTACGACCGGGGGAAAAGCCGTGATGTTGCCTTAGAAATAGGAAAATTAAACAACAAACTAAAAAATCAGAAAAAGCCCTACATACTTATTGGTGTAGGAAGATGGGGTAGCCTCGATCCATGGCTTGGAATACCGGTAACTTGGGATCAGATCTCCGGAGCAAGTGTTATTGTTGAAGCCGGGTTTAAAGATTTTGAGGTAACACCATCACAGGGATCACATTTCTTTCAGAATCTTACTTCTTTCAGAATAGGTTACTTTACTGTTGATGAATCAAAAGGAAATGAGTTTATTGACTGGGAATGGCTTGCGGAACATAGACCAGAAGAGGAATTCACCTATACCCGTCACCTTTCTTTCGACTATCCGATTAAAGTGAAAATTAACGGTCATGCAGGAAGAGGTGTGATTATTAAGCCAGATATTCTTGCACGGCATGGAGAGAATATTTCACCCTTCGAATAATCTGGCTAAGGGAACGAATACTCACTTCGAAGATCGGTTACAGTTACTACTTTATATTCCTTTTCTGCAAACTTATAATGCACAAGAAATTCACTGAGCAGTGAACTTCTGACGACAATAATTAGTTTACCTATCTGGTTTTTGCGGAATGCAGAAATACTATCAGATATTTCCGTTTCGAATCCTTCCCCGGCACGCTCCATTTTGCCCCATTCATCAATCACAATTGTTTTTGTTTTATCGAAAACAATGGAGCGAAGATGCTCTTTTACTTTTTGAATAGTGTTTTTTCGGAATCTGAACCGCCCTACAGAGATTGCTTCCTCATCCATATCATCTGTTTCCAGTGCAAGTAGCTCTCTTTTGGAAATTAGGTAACAGAATCTCTTATCAGCTATCACCGGTTGAAAAACACCATCAATGTTGCCGGTGTTTGAGAGACTTACCATTAACTGAGTTGTTTTTCCAGTGGCAGTATCACCTGATAAAATTACAATCTCCTGGTTATTCATCTTCAATATATAATGCGAGTGTAAGAAAAATAACAATTATATCTGCAATCCCCCGCAACGATATTTGTCTTGATGATAATTGTATTGACCTGAAGAATAATTTTTTGAAAGAGGGAAAAGATTTTATTATGGTTTCCAGTTTTTGATTTCTCTCTCCGGTTTTTTTCCGCAATATTTTTGTAATTAGCCAACCGGCAAGAGGCTTAAAGACAAGGAACCAAATAATCAGAATTGATATCACTCTTACAATCAGAAATAAAAGCTGAGAGAGATTACCATCACCGGCCTGAGGCAGTATCATTGTCAAAGTAAAAAAGCATATCGCCAATAAATGAGGCAGAAATTTCCTTAACTTCGATCGCCTTTTTGGTAGTTCCGGTGGGTCGGGCGCAATATTTCTACTGATAGTTGAAAGAGTATCCTTCAATTCTTCGCGTTTAC
>CAYTLQ010000346.1:0-8018 GCA_964438715.1 uncultured Ignavibacteriaceae bacterium | reverse complement strand
ACCGGTTACCAGTCGTTTGCAGACTATAAAATTCCTATCGGAAGGATTGAAACCAAACAGGATTACTGTGCTTATTTCGATTTCCATCTATTTTTCCGTCACTATTATAATCTCTATTTGACTAAACTGAAAGATAAAATAAAAAGTTATGGCATAAGTACAATATTTACCCATAACATCCCGGGCTGGATTTATGGTCAGGCATCAGAACTACCTATGCTCATCAGTACATACTCGGAAATATTCAAAAATCATCCCGATATAATATTCGGACTTGACCATATACCCGAATTTTTTTCGTTTAGAAATGCACATTCCGATTTAGCATGCAATAAAATATTAGAAGCTTACCAGCCGGATGCTCCGGTGTGGGCTGCGGAATTTCAGGCAGGTTCCAGGGAGCATCATGTAAGGGCATACGCAAACGATCTGAAGTCTTTCTACTTTGCATCGCTTGCTCATGGAATGAGGGGTTTTAATTATTATATGTTCTCGCAGGGAGTTAATCCCGAGGGAAAGGGTTTTTATGGAAAAACTTTTTATTATCAAACCGCACTCAGTCATAAGGCCGAAAAATTAGAACTTTATGATGTTATTAAAAATGTTAATAACTTCATCAACAAAGAATATAAACACCTTCTTGTTTCTGAGACTCAAGCGGATATTTGTATCGGGTTGTATAAACCCTATTTTTATACCGAAGTTATATCTTCCCAATTGTTAAAAGAAATAAAACTCAATGTTGAAAAACTTGGACTCTTCATCGATCCGAGATTTTTGAGGGAAGAAATCCTTTTTAATGGCGCAATGAGGGCATTGCAAACATTAAATTATTCGTATGATGTTGCAGATCTTCAGGAAGCACGATTAGATAATCTTCTCAAATACAAACAATTATGGGTACTATCCACAGAGTATATGGATGCCGAAACACAGGAGTTGTTGGTACAATATGTTAAGGAGGGAGGAAGCTTAGTTTTATATCCCGCAGTTCCTTTCAAAGATTTATATCTGAATGATTGTACTATACTTAACAAGAATTTCGACATTAATTTATCCTACAAAGACAGCAACAATAAAGTCGAGATTCTCAATATAAAAGATACCTTCACATTCTACCGGAGAAAGCAAATATTCTCAGGAAAAGGTGTCGAAATTATTGCGAGAACTGAGGATAACAAAGCGTGTGGCATTAAGAAATCATTTGGGAAAGGCAGTATGTTGCTAATCGGATGTGCTTTCGGCTATTCAAGCAGTGAGCATCTCGAGGTATTTGATAAACTTGCAGGTATGGGTGGAATACAAAAATCTCTCAATACGAAAAATGTAAATATTAACTTTGTTGAAAGAAAAGCTACTAAATATAAATACAGGTTCTTTCTTAATCATCATAATGAACCTCAATCCTTGAGGTATGAAGGAAAAAAAATTACAATAGCGCCTTTATCCTATAAAGTACTTACTAAAAAATAGTTCAACATACTAAATATAAAAAACAATGAATATGAATAATCTGATTATTACCACCATTGCATTTCATTTATTATCTGTCATCCTGTTAGCTGACACAATACCACCCGCTAAACCAACCGGTTTACAACAATTATCTTACGAAAAACATATTGATCTTATATGGAATGCCAATACTGAGCCGGACCACGGCGGCTATAAGATCTATAAAAGGGAAGGAAACGAATACCTGCTCTACACTGTAGTTTCAGGTTCACAGCAGTGGTTTACGGAGTGGTATGGTTCGTTGAATATGTCAGCTTCATACAAAATTTCGGCATTTGATATATATGGAAATGAATCGGCGCTCACGGACAGTGTAAACACTCTCACAAAAACGATGACAGATACAGAGTTCCTTGATATGGTACAGAGAGCCACATTCCGATACTTCTGGGATAATGCCCATCCTACCAGCGGTCTCGCGAGGGAAAGAGCAACAAGCAATTATACTGTTACTATAGGTGGAAGTGGTTTTGGGGTAATGGCAATTATTACCGGAGTACACCGGGGATACATTACACGGGAACAAGGAAGGGATAGATTGTTAAAAATACTAAACTTCCTTACCACCAAAGCCCAACGCTATCACGGCGCATTTTCTCATTGGCTTAATGGAGAAACCGGAGCTACTATTCCTTTCAGTACTTATGATGATGGCGGAGATCTTGTTGAGACTGCTTTTATGATTCAGGGATTATTGGCGGCGAGGCGATATTTCGATGGTACGGATACAAATGAAGTGAAATTGCGTCAGTTAGCCACTGCTATCTGGGAACAAGTTGAGTGGACATGGTACAGAAGGGCATCGTTTAGTCCTTATTTATATTGGCATTGGTCGCCAAACTATGGGTGGCAAATGAACTTTAAACTTGTTGGATGGAATGAGACTATGATCTGTTATCTTTTGGGAATAGCATCTCCGACATATAAAATACCCGCTAGTTCATTCACACAGGGCTTTGCAAGCGCATCTAACTATGTTAATGGAAATTATTTTTATGGTTATAAACTCTATGTTGGTTCGAACTATGGCGGACCACTATTCTTTGCTCATTATTCATTTTTAGGATTTGATCCTTCAAATAAAAAAGATGCCTATGCAAATTACTTTTTACATAACCGTAACCACGCGTTAATACACAGAGCATATTGTGCCCAGAATCCAAAGGGACATCAGGGATATAATGAAAACTCGTGGGGGTTAACAGCTTGTGATAATCCCTGGGGATACTCTGCACATGAGCCTCATAATAACGATAATGGAACAATAGCACCAACAGCCGCACTTGCTTCAATGCCTTATACCCCGCAGGAGTCAATAGAAGCTCTAAAGTATTTTTACAGAACTTATGGTAATAAACTATGGGGCTCTTATGGTTTCAAGGATGCATTTAATATAAATCAGAATTGGTTTGCGTCATCGTATCTTGCAATTGATCAGGGACCTATTATTGTTATGATTGAGAACTATCGCTCGAAACTCTTGTGGAATAAATTTATGGAGAATCCCGAAATTCAAATGATGGTGGACTCTCTTTTTGTCCCCGATTCGGTAACATCCGTTAATGCAGAAGAACTTGCCGGAGATGATTTTCAGATAATCGGCAATTATCCAAATCCGTTTAATAGCAGTACGGTAATAACTTATTCTTTAACCCAAACTGAAGAGGTTACAATTAGTATTTACAATTCTTTGGGTATGTTGGTAAGAAGAATTTATAATGCGCCCGGAAAAGAAGGTAAGAACAGCATAATATTCGACGGTAAAGACGATAGTGGAAATAATATTACATCAGGGGTTTATCTTTATTCAGTTGAATCAGGCGGGAAAGTAAAAAGCAGTAAGTTAGTTCTCGTGAAATGATAATGCGTATTCTTTTGCTTTTTATTGGCCTAATTGTAATTTTGTCCGGTTGCAAAAGTAGTCGGGATAACCAACAAATTATTACATTTTGGGCTGTAGGAGCAGAAGGAGAAAAGGTAGCCGCATTAATTCCACAATTTGAAAAGGAAAATCCCGGTATAAAAGTACGATTACAGCAGATTCCATGGACAGCGGCACATGAAAAACTTATTACCGCCTATGTGAGTGAAACTCTTCCGGATGTTTTTCAGCTTGGTAACACATGGATACCTGAATTCAGCGCATTAAAAGCAATAGAGCCTCTTGATTCTTACATACACACTGATTCAATACGCCCGGAAAAGTTTTTTTCGGGAATATGGGACTCAAATGTAATAGATTCTGTACTCTATGCGCTACCATGGTATGTTGATACCCGACTTCTTTTTTATCGGAAAGATATTCTTGCAAAGGCGGGTTTCGAAAGCCCGCCGCGAACCTGGCAGGAATTATATAATGTTTCGTTGAAAATAAAAGAGATAAATCCAAATTACTACGCTCTATTCCTTCCTACGAATGAGTGGAGTCAATATATTATTTTCGGACTACAAAATGGTTCAGCAATATTAAAGAATAATAATAGCTACGGTGATTTCTCAGGCAGGGAATTTCGTGAAGCGCTTGAATTTGTAAGTCGCTTCTTCCAAAATAAACTATCACCCCTTGATATGACAGCGGTAACAAATATATATCAGGCATTTGAAGAGGGGTATTTTGCAATGCTTATTACCGGTCCGTGGAATATTAAGGAAATGCAAAACAGGCTTTCTCCCCAAATGCAGGATAAATGGATGACGGCTCCAATGCCGGCTAAAGATGAAAATTATCCCGGAGTGTCACTTGCCGGGGGCTCGAGTCTTGTTATCAATAAACGCTCCGGGAAAAAAGAAACTGCCTGGAAGTTCATAAAATTTCTTACCCGCCCCGATATACAGATTCAGTTCTACAAATTAGTATCCTCCCTACCCTCTGCCATAGAAGCCTGGAATTCCCCCGAACTTAAAGATGATAAATATTTATCTGCATTTTATCTGCAATTACAGAAAGTTAAACCGACTCCCAAAATTCCTGAATGGGAACAAATAGTAATTTCCAAAATTCAGCATTATATCGAACGATTGGCGGCGCAAAAATTAAGTGTTGACGAAACTGCAAAAAAACTTGATGAGGAAGCAAACAACATACTTGAAAAAAGACGCTGGCTGCACGCTAAAGGGGTAAATTACTAATGATTGGAAATACGAGATTTAATATTGTACTTTTGTTTTTAGGCCCTTCTCTTTTAATAATATTCCTGTTTTTCTTTCTGCCGGTGCTCGCCGCTCTCGCAATGAGTTTTACCGATTATGATATTTATGCGCTTGGGAACCCGGATTACATTCGTTTTGTGGGATTAAGAAATTATACAAAGTTGCTTGAAGATCCAATGTTCTGGACTTCAGTGAAAAACACTTTTTACTTTGTACTGGCAGGCGGACCTCTTTCTGTTGCCATTTCATTAGGTACCGCATTACTCTTAAATAATAAATTAGTTAAGCTAAAAGGTTTATTTCGTGTTACATATTTCCTGCCTGTAGTTACTACACTTGTGGCTGTGGCTGTTATCTGGAGATTTATTTATCATCCCAGATTTGGACTGATTAATTACATATTAAGCCTCGTGGGTATTGGGCAAATCGACTGGCTGGGAGATCCGGTTTTTGCAATGCCTGCATTGATTATTATGGCGGTGTGGAAGAATTTTGGCTACAATATGATAATTTTTATTGCGGGACTGCAAAATATTCCCGAGGACTTATATGAGGCGGCAGAGATAGAGGGTGCATCGGCATTTCAGAAATTTATATCAATTACGGTACCTCAGCTTGCACCCACAACATTATTTATAAGTGTTATCACAATGATAGGATATTTTCAGTTATTTGCCGAGCCGTATGTAATGACGCAAGGGGGTCCGCTTAGCAGTACAATGAGTGTAGTACTGTATATGTATCAGGAAGGATTCCGCTGGTGGAATATTGGATATTCGACTGCAATTGCATTTATGTTGTTTCTTATAATATTAACCGGAACGATAATACAATTTCGATTACAAAAAGAGACTGAATGAAAAACTGGCAAAAAATACTTATTAATACCTTAGTCATATTGATAGCTTTTGCGACTTTTTTACCGTTTATCTGGATGATTTCAGCATCCTTTATGCATTCTGGTGAGGCAAATACCTATCCGCCGAAATTTATTCCGGAAAATTTTACTACGGAACATTACGAAACACTATTTAACAGACTGAACCTTTCTGATTATTTTATTAACAGTGTAATAATATCGGCGGGGGTAACACTTTTTTCGCTGGTTTTAAATTCTATGGCCGGATATGCATTCGCAAAATACAGGTTCAACGGAAAGAAAAAACTTTTTCATTTATTACTAAGTTCTATGATTATTCCGGGACAGGTAACAATGCTTCCTGTGTTTTTAACACTAAAGACATTGGGATTAGTTAATACCTATTGGGCGATAATAATACCGGGTATGGCTAGCATCTTTGGTATATTTCTCATAAAACAATTTGCTATGAGCATACCCGACAGTTTAATTGAATCCGCAAAAATAGACGGCGCCGGTGATGTTGAGGTTTATATGAGGATTATTTTACCATTATGTCGTCCGATACTTTTAACTCTTGGAATATTTACCTTTATGGGAACATGGAACGATTTCCTCTGGCCATTAATAGTAATGACGGATTCATCTATGTACACGCTCCCGGTAGCATTAGCAAATCTTATGGGTGAACATGTTCAGGATACCGAGCTTATGATGGCAGGTTCAGTAATAACAATACTTCCCGTAGTTATTATCTTTCTTTTATTACAGAAATACTATATCAAGGGGATAATGATGGGGAGCGTCAAGGGATAATGACGAGAATAGTTAATTCGATTTATTGATTAATCTCCAGCGTATTATACTCTGCATGTAGAGAAAAGGGACTTCATTAAAATTGCCACTCTGTGTATTTGTATTACAGATGAAAAGATGACATCAGAAGTCAGCAAATTCAGAGATATATGATAGCTGAGACAACATGACAGAGATTTCTCATAATAACGGAGATATATTAAATTTTAATTCAAATCATTCTTTAGAAAAATAATAATCCGATCTGCATCCGGAGCTTAATAAGAAAAACTTTGCAAATAGAGTTTGGAAAAAATATTTAATTTATACTTGTAGATTTTTAAACCCCATACATCGATGCAGATTCAGCTTTATTATCAAAAGTCGAAACAATCTGTCTTAACACTGTTAATTCCGGTTTTTCTGATAGCCGGAATATTTGCAGTAATCTCAGTTACCATTCCTGAAGTATTTGATAATGATATATTCTTGGTTTTTGCTATTATCATAATAATTTCTCTCGCTTTAGGGATAGTATTGTTCCTGTATTATAATTATGCCTATGCACTATCAAATGTTACGATTAGAGAATCGGGGATAGAGTTAACTGTATTGAAAAAACGCCATTTTTTCAATGAAGACAGGTTCCTGCCATTCACAGATATAGCGAAATATTCTTTCGAAAACATTAATGGCGAATATACAGAAATAAAAACCAGAAAAAACAGAGAGACAATACGACTGTTGAAAAGAGGTACAATCTTCAGTAATACAGGGACTGAGTTAGATGAAAAGTACAAAGTATTTTGCTCGGAACTGAAGAGGGCAATAGATAACTATAATCAAATAAATCAGATTAACGGTAAGATAATCGAGAGCCAAAGTTTCTGGAAAACAAAAAACGGTCGTGTGGTAGGTTATCTTATCGTTGTTATTGATTTGGCGTTAATAGTTTTGTTTCTGAGTGGATTATTTATTGAATTTTCCTTCCCCACAATTCAGGCGGTTTATATAATCATTCTCACTCTCCCGATACTTCGGGCAATTTTCAAAAAAGAGAAATAGAATACAACTAAAGAAATTTGGAAAAACATCACTTTTCCTGAATCAGGACCGTACGCTGTAAACATTATCTATTGAAAATTCCTAAAGACATTTTTGGGTGTACGACATTCAGATCTCAAATTGATTTTAAGAACTATCAAAGCACCTCTTTTCTTGATAAATAGTCTGGGGCTTAATCCATCCGGAGGATCTTCGATCCGTTAGGGAACGGATTTAACAATCCAGAGGATTTGCAATCCAGAGGATCTTCGATCCGGAGCATTTTCAATTTTATCATACACCTAACCCTGAAAGGGTGATATAATAGTGGCATCGTCCGTTAGCTAACGGATTAGTCAACGGATCCCCTAACGAAATTGAACTATGATAGCAAGTCAATTATTTAATTGTGTCATCCCTTCGGATTTATATTTGGTGTTGCGTATATCTGCGCTATAAATATTACATCCCCTCGGGATTGGTATTTGATGCTTGGCATACGCCTGCTATATAATTTGTCTTATCTCAGGATTGATTTTTTTGAACGAACAAATGTTTCTATGTCATTAAACCTGAAGGTGGCTGTCGCATAAGTATAATAAAAAAAAGAAGAGAAAAAGTGATAGCACCCTAATAAATACAGGCGGAAAAGCGA
>CAYTLQ010000345.1:0-7644 GCA_964438715.1 uncultured Ignavibacteriaceae bacterium | reverse complement strand
CTTCTTTAAATATCCAACCATTCGATTTATTTAATAAATCGGCTTCTTCCTTCAAATAAAATGGGCCGACAGGTTTCGTGGGAGCGAGAAATGCCGGATCATTTTTATCAATCACGATTTGTGTAACAAAAGTCACTATATCGCGATTTATTTTCTCTTCTAAAAGAACATTCCTGAATTGTCGTTCAATAAGGTAGCCTATTCCCCCCTGCGAATCTGCTACACAAATATCAAGAGGCATTTTGGGAATTTTATAGGTATTATACCCTGCTTCGTTTCTTAGAAGTATGTTTCCTACCTGAGGCCCATTGCCATGGGTAATTATGAGAGAATCAAATTCTTTAAGGAGAGGAATAATCTGTTTACAGGTTATAAAAACATTTGATTCCTGCTCCTTAATTGTCCCGTTCTGATTGCTCCTGAGCAAGGCATTGCCACCAAGAGCAACAACAGCAATATTTTTCATATTAGTTTACGGTCTCTCAATATCCTTTCAATTGTGAGATCGCCTAATTCCTGAAGATCGTAGCGAACACGGGTACTCGGCTTGTTTATTTTCATTAATCTGCCTAAATCGATAGGTGTTCCAATAATCACCGAGTCACAATCAGTTCGATTTATTGTTTCTTCAAGATCTTTTATCTGCTCATCACCATACCCCATAGCAGGTAGAAGTATGCCAATCTTTGGATATTTTTCGTAAGTAGCAGTAATTGATTTTACTGTGTATGGACGCGGGTCAATTATTTCTTTTGCTCCATAAGACCATGCCGCTACCATCCCTGCCCCATATTCCATTTCACCGTGTGTAAGGGTTGGTCCATCCTCAACAACTAGAACCCGTTTAGCCTGAATCAAATCGGGATTTTCAACTTTGAGAGGTGAAGCACCTTCGATAATAAGAGCATTAGGATTAACTTTTCTGATATTTTCCCGCACTTTTCTTACATTCTCCGGTTGGGCAGAATCTACCTTATTAATAACCGCTACATCAGCCAGACGCAGTGAAGTATTACCGGGATAATAAGTCATTTCATGACCAGGTCTGTGAGGATCAACAACAGTAACTGTAAGGTCGGAGTGATAAAATGGGATATCATTATTTCCGCCATCCCAAATTATTATATCAGCTTCTTTTTCCGCTTCGCGTAAAATAGCTTCATAATCTACTCCGGCATAAATAACCCCTCCGCTGACGATATGCGGTTCGTATTCTTCAATTTCTTCAATTGTACATTCATGCTTCTTGAGATCGCTAAGTTCACCAAACCTTTGCACTTTTTGTTTAACCAAATCACCATACGGCATTGGATGACGGATAGCAACAACCTTTTTACCAGCTTCTCTTAGAAGAGTAGCAATTTTTCTTGATGTCTGTGATTTGCCGGAACCGGTTCTTACAGCAATTATTGCAATTACCGGTTTGGAGCTTTTCACCATCGTTTCTTTTGCTCCGAGCAACCTGAAAGACGCCCCCGCAGCATTAACTATGGAGGCTTTCGTCATAACATATTCAAAAGAGACATCCGAATAGGAAAAAACTACTTCTTCAACATTAAAACTCTTGATGAGAGAAGTTAAGTCACTCTCGTCAAAAATTCTAATACCATCCGGATACAATTTACCCGCTAACGCCGCAGGATATAATCTTCCTTGAATATTTGGAATTTGAGTAGCAGTAAAAGCTACAACTTCGTATTCTTCTTTATCTCTAAAACAAACATTGAAATTATGAAAGTCGCGACCGGCGGCTCCCATAATGATGATTTTTTTTCGGTCCATAAATTGAGTCCTGTATTGTTATTCAACTGTGACGCTTTTCGCCAAATTTCTGGGCTGGTCAACATTCAGCCCCTTTTTCATTGCTATGTAATAAGCCAGGAGCTGTAACGGAATAACTGTAAGGATCGGAGCCAGCATTCGGATTGTATCGGGGATTTTGATACTATAATCGGCGACACGATCGATCAAATCATCCGACTCACTTGCGATTGCAATTATTCTGCCTTTTCTGGCCTTTACTTCCGCAATATTACTTGAAATCTTTTCATAAGTAGAATCTTTAGGGGCAATAAACACAACCGGCATATTTTCATCTACCAATGCTATTGGCCCATGCTTCATTTCAGCCGCAGGGTAGCCTTCGGCATGGATGTAAGAAATTTCTTTTAATTTTAACGCTCCCTCCAAAGCAACAGGGAAATTATATCCTCTTCCCAAATAGAGAAAGTTTGTTGCATTAACAAATTGTTCCGCAATAGCCTCAATTTGCGATCTAAGAGAGAGGATTTTTTCAATCTTCGCCGGTAATTGTTGAAATTCACGAACGATATTTTGGCCATCAACTTTGCTCATATCTTTTTTTCGTGCAGTGAGTAAGGTTATGAGCGCCAAAACTATCAGTTGTGAGGTGAACGCCTTAGTTGAAGCAACTCCTATTTCGGGACCGGCATGAATATAAACACCTGCATCGCTTTCTCTTGCAATTGAACTACCCACAACATTACATATACCCAGACATAGGGCTTGTTTTAATTTTGCTTCCTTAAGAGCCGCTAATGTATCCGCCGTCTCACCGCTCTGAGAAATGAAGAAAATTGTGTCATCAGGTAAGATTACAGGATTTCTGTAACGAAACTCTGAGGCATATTCGACTTCGGTAGGTATCCTAAGATATTGCTCAAACATATATTCACCGACAAGACCAGCATGCCAAGATGTTCCACAAGCTGTAAGTATTATCCTTTTGGAGTTGGCAATTCTGTCGGCAATATGCTCAATTCCGCCTAGTTTTGCTGTCCCCTCTTCATAAAGCAATCTCCCTCTCATCGAATCAAGCACTGACTGAGGTTGTCCCATAATTTCCTTCAGCATGAAAGTTTCGTATCCACCTCTGTCAATCTCATCGAGAGTCATGCTTATTTCAATAATCTCTTTGGCTATATCTTCATCCATTATTGTTTTTGCGATAAAATGATCGGCATAAACCTCTGCGACTTCTCCATCATCTATATATACAACTTGTTTGGTATGAGCTATTAATGCTGATACATCAGAAGCAACAAAATTCTCTTGTTCACCTATTCCAATAACTAAGGGGGAGCCTTTCCGCGCGGCAATAATTTTATTTGGTTCTTTCAATGAAACAATCGCTAGTCCGTAAGTACCTTCTACCTCTGCAAGCGTCAATCGTACCGACTTACACAAGTCATAACCTTTTCGCATAAAGGAGTCTATCATGTGTGCCAATACCTCGGAGTCGGTTTCACTCCGAAAATTATAGCCCTGGTTTATAAGGTTGGTCTTAAGTAAAAGATAATTCTCAATTATTCCATTATGTATAAGAAAAATGTCATTATTTTCATTTGAATGCGGGTGCGCATTAATTTCATTTGGTTCACCATGTGTTGCCCATCTTGTATGACCTATACCAAGAGTCGAACTAAGCCCCAGAGCTTCAATCCGCTTCTCAAGCTGAGATACTTTTCCTTTATTTTTAATTATTTTTGAATTTCCGCCTACAACTAATCCCAATCCGGCAGAGTCATATCCTCTGTATTCAAGTCGTTTTAATCCCTCAATTAATACAGGGATACAATTTTTATTTCCTATATAACCTACAATTCCGCACATGTGTACCTCAATTAAATTGGACTAAATAACAAAATTAGCACTTAAAAATGGACTATAAAACTCAAATAATTCGAATTACTTTAGTAATTTTTACGACATTTCCGGAAATTTTAATGTTATTCAATTATTATACTTAATTAAGAATTACACTTTTAACTCATTACGAAATTTAGTAAAACTGATCCCATAAGAAGAATGAATAAAATTATTTTAAAGAGAAAAGAAGAGAAAAGAATACTTTCTGGACATCCATGGATCTTCAGCAATGAAATAGAGTCCGTTGAGACAGAGCAACCGTACGACCTGTATTATCTGTTTAGCTCACGAAATGATTTTCTGGGTGTGGGTGTTTATAATAGCCATTCTCTCATCGCTTTCAGAATGCTTTCTTATAAACCTATCGAGGATATCAGGACTTTCCTCTATGATAAATTACATATAGCTTATTCACTCAGAAAGCAAATTTTTCAAAACCAGAATTCATTTCGACTGGTTTTTGGGGAGAGTGATTTTTTGCCCGGTGTAATTATTGATAAATACAATGACACCTTCGTTCTGCAATTTAATTCCCGGGGAATGGAGCACTTTGCATTAATAATAGCAGAAATTCTAATAAATAACTTCGGGGCGAAGAATGTTTTTACCAAAAATGATGCTGGCTTTCGGACCTTGGAGAATGCTGAAATTGGTGATAGAATATTTTTCGGTGAAATGGGTAAAGAATGTATAGAGATAGATGGTATTCACTATAATATTGATTTCTCACACGCTCAGAAAACCGGGTTTTATTTTGACCAGCAAATCAATCGAACTTATGCTTCTCAATTTTGTAGGGATAAAAAAGTAGCGGATATTTATTGTAACGCAGGTGGATTTGGTATGCAGGCACTGAAACAGGGAGCACAAACAGTAACTTTTGTTGATTCCTCTGCTTTTGCGTGTGCAGAAGTAGAAGAAAATCTTCAACTCAACAAATTCGAAACTTTACGGTGTGAAATTATCAATCAAGATGCCTTTGAATGGTTTCAAAAATCAATTGCAGAGAATGTAAAATATGATATTGTTATGGTTGATCCACCATCTTTCACAAAGAATAAAAAAGGAGTTTTCAGCGCATTACGGGCTTATGAAAAATTACACCGTTATGCCCTTTCCTGTCTCAATGATGAATCATGGCTTATTACCTCTTCTTGCTCATTTCACATCAATAAACAAGATTTTATTGAGACTGTTAGTAGTGCCGCGGCTAAAGTAAAAAGAAAAATACAATTAATACATTCAGCATCAGCAGCTCCCGATCATCCAATTTTGCCACAATTGCCGGAAACTGATTACCTGAAGTTTCTGGTTTTTCGGGTAACAAATTAGAAGAAAAAAAATCCGTCGGCGGACGGATTTCAAGAGGCGCCGGTCGGATTCGAACCGACGAATAAAGGTTTTGCAGACCTTCCCCTTAAGCCACTTGGGTACAGCGCCATTTTCAAAAAATAAAAAATCCACTTGCGTGGATTTTATTGAGCGGGAAACGGGACTCGAACCCGCGACATCAACCTTGGCAAGGTTGCGCTCTACCAACTGAGCTATTCCCGCGTTAAATAACCCAAGAAAAATGAATTATAAATATAACTTTGTTGTTGCAAAGTTGCAAGACAAAAGGAGTAATTTTTTACAATTGTTACTTTGAACCAGCTCTTCTGAATACTTTCCAAATCTCGACCACTATAAGAACAAAGACCGACGATACAAGTAACCCAACCCATTCCTGAGGCGTGAGAAGCGTAGTATGAAATGGTATTCTGAGCGGCTCGATGTATATTACAGCCAATGACATTAATAGAGATAACATGCCGGCAACGAGAAGCGCTTTATTTGCAAAGAATTTCATCTGAAATACAGATTGATCAAGCGACCGACAGTTAAATGCATTAAACAATCTTGCAAAAATCAGGGTTAAGAAAAACATGGTTACTTGCTCTTTTTCGGGGAAATTTGACTGATATGCCCAAACATAAACTGAACAAGTTACAATTGCAATTAATAAACCAACAAAACCGATGTATTTAATGGTATCGCGGTTTAAGATACCTTCCTTAACATTTCTTGGTTTTTTGTGCATAATTCCGGGTTCCGGTGGTTCAACTCCTAAGGCAATTGCCATCAGTCCATCCATAATAAAATTTATGAACAAAATCTGGACGGCGCTTAACGGAATTGGTAACTTTGCAACCAGAGCAAAAATTAATGCAAATACCGTTCCCATGTTGCCACTTAGCAGAAATACAAGATACTTTCGTATATTCTCAAAAATACTTCTACCTTCCTCAACGGCATTTACAATCGATGCAAAATTATCATCGGTCAAAATCATATCTGCCGCTTCTTTGCTTACATCAGTACCGGTAATACCCATTGCAACCCCAATGTCCGCTTTTTTCAATGAAGGAGCATCATTTACTCCGTCACCTGTCATCGCAACAATATTCCCCTTTTTCATTAACGCTTCAACTATCTTGAGTTTATGTGCAGGAGATATACGGGCATATACTTCGGTTTTATCTACAGCGGCTTCAAATTCTTCATTCGTCATAACTTCAAGTTCAACACCTGCGAGTGCACCACCTTTTTGCATGATACCCAGTTCTTTTGCTACTGCAACCGCTGTTATTTTATGGTCACCGGTAATCATAATAGGTTTAATACCAGCATCAAAGCAGGTTTGAATAGATTGTTTAACTTCCGGACGCGGAGGATCGAACATTCCGGCGAGTCCGAGAAAAATCATACCTTTTTCCGTAGATTCCATTGCTACATCTTTACTCTCAACCTTCTTCATACTAACGGCGAGGACTCGCAAAGCCATTTCTCCAAGTTCGGTAGCGATCTTTAAAATTCTCTTACGGTCTGTCTCGGAAAGTTCTATTTCTTTTCCTTCTTTAAGATAATGTGTGCAACTATCCAATATTACTTCAACAGCACCCTTACTGACTGCAAAAAAACCATTTACAGATTGATGTAAAGTGGTCATTCGTTTAGTTTCAGATGAGAATGGAATTTCATTTACTCTGGGGAACTCGGCACTTACAATGTCCTTATAAATTCCGGCTTTTGCCGCGGCTACAACGAATGCGCCCTCCGTCGGATCACCAACTATATCCCAGGTTCCATCCGATTCTTTGAGAGAGGTGTCGTTACATAGTGTCGAATTTTGTAACAAGGTATAGAGATCCGACCCCTCTTCAACCTTAACGGAGATACCATCAAGGGTAAATTGTCCCTGAGGATTATATCCAACACCCTCTACGGTATAAATTTTATCGCCTGCAAAAATTTTCCGGATAGTCATTTCATCCTGAGTGAGCGTGCCTGTTTTATCGCTACAGATGATGTTGGTTGCACCTAAAGTTTCAACAGCTGGTAGTTTCCGTATGAGTGCACGACGCTTTACCATTCTTCGAACACCAAGTGCGAGACTAATTGTAACAACTGCCGGAAGAGCTTCAGGAATAACGGCTACAGCAATTGCAACACCCCATGTAAACATTTTAATTATCGTATAACCCTGCAATACTCCCACGATACTCATTATCGCTGCAAGAATAATAGCAAAAACACCTATTCTTTTTCCTACCTGATCCAGATTCTCCTGTAATGGTGTTTTTCTTGCTTCAGCGGACTGAAGCATATCCGCTATTTTTCCAAACTCAGTAGCCATTCCGGTTCCGGTAACAACAGCTTTTCCTCTGCCATACGAAACTGCTGTTCCCATAAAAATCAGGTTTTTTCTATCTCCCAATGTAATCTCTTTTGTTCCGATAGGATCTACTATTTTTTCAACTGCTAATGACTCACCGGTGAGGGCGGCTTCTTCTACCTTTAAATTCATTGCCTCAATTAACCGCGCATCTGCAGGAATCTTATCACCTGCTTTTATGACAATGATATCACCCGGTACCAACTCCGAAGCATTAATGTGAACCTCCTCACCGCTTCGAATCGCGAGTGCAGTAGGAG
>CAYTLQ010000344.1:0-15587 GCA_964438715.1 uncultured Ignavibacteriaceae bacterium | reverse complement strand
GATTATTGATGAAGAACATCGCTTTGGTGTTGGAGCAAAAGAAGAAATCCGTTCGATGAAATTGAATGTTGATACCCTTACCCTTACAGCCACCCCCATTCCCAGAACATTGAATCTTTCTTTGCTGGGTGCGCGTGACCTCTCATTACTCACAACTCCGCCTCCTAACAGGCAACCGATTTATACAAGAGTTGATGTCTTTGACCCTATAAAAATTCGGGAATGGGTATATGCAGAGTTGAAAAGAAACGGGCAAGTATATATTGTGCACGATCGTGTCGGAAGCATAGAGAAACTAGCGGGGTATTTACAGAGGTACATGCCGGATGTAAAAATCGGAATTGCACATGGACAGATGAGTCCCGAAAAACTGGAAGAGGTAATACATGGGTTCCTTCATAAAAAATATGATATTCTCCTATGCACGAAAATAATTGAATCAGGTATTGATATCCCGAATGTTAATACGATTATTATTAACCGTGCAGATAGATTTGGATTGGCAGAACTTCATCAGTTACGCGGGAGGGTAGGGAGATCGGACAGACAGGCTTATGCATATTTGCTTGTTCCTTCACTGGAGGCAATGAACCGGATAGCGCTTCAACGCCTGAAAGCAATAGAGGAATATAGTGATCTTGGGTCGGGAATGAACCTTGCAATGCGCGATCTTGAAATACGGGGTGCCGGTAATTTGCTCGGTAATGAGCAGTCGGGTTTTATTGATGAAATAGGTTTCGATTTATATGTTAAACTAATTAATGAAGCAGTTGAAGAACTGAAGCAGGAAGAGTTCCGCAATATTTTTACAGACTCAAATACCATTCAAAGAACCGATGCTACAATTGAGGCATTTTTTGAAATAGGTATTCCGCGGGCATATATGCCCGATCAGATGGACCGCCTGAGTTTTTATACAACGCTTTACTCAATTGCCAGTCTTGAAGAACTTGATGAAATACAAGAAGAAATGATGGATCGGTTTGGTTCTCCACCTGAAATGGTAAATATGCTTTTAATGAGCGCCCGACTGAAATTTTACGCTTCTAGAGCTTTGTTTGAGCGGGTAATCATTCAGAAGAAGCGGATTATCATTACATTACCGAAGGCAGAAAATCGTGAGTATTATGAAGGTAAATTTCTTACCGTACTTGAGGTGATAACCACGAAGTATAAAAAACAAGTTGTGTTGCATCAGGAAAAAAATTCATTGAAGCTGATAATAGAAAATGTATTTCCTGAAATAGATTTGATGTTTAAGTTTCTGCTTAAATTTGCCGCAGATATAGTTGATGTTATGTATCCTGTCAAAGAAAAAGTAAACTCATAATTATTTCGGACATAATACAATAAATGTCAGACATGCAGATTACTGCCCGAACACAAAAAGTGCTCAAAAAAAATTAAATCACTATAATTACTTTTTCCGAACTGTATTTATTTCTGAAAAAGAAGTTTGTTTATGCCCAATACTTTTCCATAAGCAGAAAATCGTGCAAAATACATTCCACTGCCAAGGTTTGAAAAATTTACCGTAACATTATGGTTACCTGCGGGATAAAGCTCTTCAGGGAACTCGGTAATTATTTCGCCAAGTGAATTGATAAGTTCAATTTTAATCACTGTTTCAGTCATTAACACAAATCGCAAAGTAGTTTCCGGATTAAATGGATTGGGATAATTATTAAGGAGCAGAAAATCATCACTTATACCGATATTTATTTCTTTATTGTCAACAAGAATATGTTCAGTACCGTCGAAGTCTGTCTGAACTAACCGGTAGGATACCTTTCCAAAATTATCAGCATCGAGAAAAGAATAGGTAATTTCCTTAAGACTATTTCCTGAAGCGGGAACACGGTGAATTATGGAAAAACTCTTTTCCGTTTCTCTTTTACGGTAGAGAAGAAATTCCTTAGCGTTCGTTTCTGTTGCTGTAATCCAGTTTATCAACACACCCTGAGCAGAGTTCTGAAGTGTAAAAGAAACAAGTTCTACCGGCACATTTCCGGGTTCAAAGTATTTCAATACTAATCCGCTGTTGCCGACAATCCAGGCATTAGCCGCATCCGAAAAGCAGACATCATCAAAAGTCGAAATCGTGTACCGGGGCATAGCAGTCCAGTTGATACCGCCATCAGTTGACTTGTAAACATAACCGCTTGCACAAGCGGCTAAAGCAATTGAGCCGGTAGCTGTTTGTTTATAGTCAACGCCCCACACTGTATTACCTGGGGGAGTATTTGCCGGGTTCCAGGTGATTCCGCCGTTAGTTGTATAGTAGGTATTACCACTTGTACCAGCGGCTATACCAAGATCTCTGTTGATAAATGAAACGCCGTAAAGACCTAGTCCACCCCCGGAAAACTGTTCAGTCCATGTATTTCCGCCATCCGTTGTTGCAAAAATCTTTTCTCCTGTACCAACAATCCAACCATACAGGGTATCAACGAAATCCATATCCCAAAGAAGACTCGTTGTTGTAATTGTTTGATTAAACCATGTTTCGCCACTATTTGTTGTTTTATAAACTGTGCCATTTGTGCCGGCAACCCATCCGTAGTTATTATTTGGGAAATCAATTCCCAATAACTCTATTGTATTACCGATACCGGTATTAAGCACAGTCCAATTATTTCCATCCGTCGTTCTTAAAACTGTTCCTTGCTTCGCAGCAGCAAATGCCAGGGAGGGAGAGACTGTTGAGACCTCATTTACATCACCTGTATAGGAACTCGTCTGAACAGCAAATGAATTTCCGCCATTTGATGATTTAGCTAGTAATCCCTGAGTGCCCACTACATAACCATTCTGGTTATCACAGAAACTCACATCCTTAACTCTGTTGTTGGTAAAACGATAACCAAGCGGAAACCATGATACACCTGCATCTGTGGATTTAAATATGTAACCACTACTACCCGAGAGGTAAGCAGTGTTAGCATCGCCAAAGCGAACTGAATAAAAAACAATGGAAGAAGAGGGCCAACCGTTAATTGGCAGCCAGGTAAGTCCGCCGTTTGTTGTTCGAAGCACTGTTGAACCACTTCCGCAAGCAAGCCCTGTATTTCCATCCGCAAATGAAACAGCCCACATATCAACAGAATTTCCGGGATCATAGGACGAGGTCCAACTTTGTCCTCCATCAGTTGTTTTTGCGATTCTTCCTTTACTACCAACAAGAAAACCAAGATTACCCGTGCCGGTTGGCGGAAAGCAGAAGGATCGGTAGTCGGTTGCTGTTGCAAATATGGGCGGAGTAAGAGACCATGAATTTCCACCATCAGTTGAACGAAGAACGGCATCGCCATTACCGGCAACAAAGACATGGTTTACATCGGTTGCAGTAACACCATATAATGTTTTTGTGGTTAATGATGTGTTCGATTGAGAGAACCAGTTGTCGCCGCCATTTGTAGTTTTAATAATAAAACCGTTAAATCCTACTGACCAGCCAATAGACTCACTGATAAAAAAAACATCATACTTTGTTGTATCGGGTGCATTCGGTTGGTGAATCCAGGAAGCCCCGCCATTGGTTGTTTTATGAAGCCGCTCAGCGAAAGAACCAACTGCCCAGCCAAGATTATCGTTCAGAAAGAAACAACTCCGGTAAATTCCTTGTCCACCTATTTGAACGGTATTCCACGATAACCCGCCGTCGTTTGTATAAATAGCTTCATCTTGTCCGGTAACTGTAATATACTTATTAGCTGACGGTGCGCTGCCCAGATAGAGCGTATTCTGTGTCGGATGCGGATTAAGAACCCTGAACTGTGCAAAGACACAGGCAGAGAATATTATAAGGAGAGACATGATTTGCATAATCTTACCGGTAGATTGGTGAAAAAACAATCTAAATTAGAAAAAAATTATATAAAAATTTTTTTGATATTTTATTTGTTGAAAATTAATATTTACTTATCTTGCTACAAAAGGATACCCTGTTGTAGAGTACTTATAAATTTCTTCCCCATACTTTTTTTAATTTATCATGTTTGATGGCAGGAAAATCAACGATCTGTGTTCATAGAGGAAAAACAGGTTCTGAATACGGGGGGATTAATACTCCTATTTATACTTCAACCTCTTATGAATATTATAACGATGGTCAACTTTACTATCCTCGTTATTTTAACACACCTAACCAGAATGCGGCAGCGGAGAAGATAGCGGCTCTTGAAAATGGTGATGCGGCGCTTGTGTTCAGTTCGGGTATGGCGGCTATTACAACCACTATACTTTCCCTATTGAAGCAAGGAGACCATGTACTTTTTCAAAAAGATCTTTACGGCGGTACTTATCATTTTATTCTTACCCGCCTAAACGATTACGGAATATCATACTCTTTTATTGAAAACATAACAACAGAAAACCTGCTCGCTGAACTTCGGGATACGACGAGATTACTTTATATTGAAACTCCATCGAATCCAACATTGATGATAACCGACCTGAAGGTTGTTTCCGATTTTTGTAAACAGCACAATTTACTTAGTATAATTGATAATACTTTTGCTTCGCCGGTGAATCAGAACCCAATTAATCATGGTATTGATATTGTTCTGCACAGTGGCACAAAATATCTCGGCGGACATTCAGATATATGTTGTGGTGTTGCGGTTTCATCTGCGGAAATAATAGAAAAAATTCGTTCCGGAGCAAAGTTATTCGGCGGTAGTATGGACGCGAATTCTGCATACCTGCTTGAAAGAAGTTTAAAAACACTTCAGGTACGGGTAACAAGACAGAATGCCAACGCTATGGCACTTGCAGAATTTCTTACGAATCATCCTTCCATTAAAAGAGTGATGTATCCGGGGCTTCCTGCTCACCCTCAGCACGAAATTGCGAAAAGACAGATGACGGGTTTTGGTGGTATGCTCTGTTTTGAACTTAAAGCCACGAAAATACACCCGGATGATTTTGTTAAAAAATTAAAAATTATTACGCCTGCTGTCAGTCTTGGCGGGGTAGAAACAATTCTCACATTTCCTGTATTTACCTCACATGCGGCTTTGCCGGAAGAAGAGCGAAGACGACTCGGTATAAATAAATATTTGGTACGACTTTCTGTAGGTATAGAAGATAGTGCCGATTTGATTAACGACCTCGATTCGGCATTACAATGAAATATTTCTCCGGAAGGTTAAAAGCAACTAAACGAAAGGAAAGGTAAAATGAAAAAAACTTTGGTTCTCTTTTTAACTCTTTTGACTGTCCTGAGCGTCCATGCTCAGAGTATTTTTGATAAAGCCGAAAGAGGTTTTAGTGTGGGTATCCTGTATCCCGGTAACGAATTTTCAGGATATCAGTCTTCATATATGTTCCGTGGTATGGAGCGTATAAAATTAAATTCAATGTTCTACCTCGAAGGAGGCTTAGGAGCGGGTGTTTATCAGGGAGATGATGATATTGGTAAGAGCGAATATCAGACATTTATTGTACCTCTCGATTTTCGCCTTGTTCTTCCTGTTGTGGAAGGTGATTCCTATATGCCTTATGTATTTGCAGGTGTTGGCCTCAATTATTTTAAGGTAAGTAAAAAGCCGTATGCTGAAAAAATACAAAATCCTCACAAAGAAGTTAAAGACGAGAGCGTCACGGGTCTTTTGCCAATCGGTTTAGGCACTATGTTTAAGATAGATTCAGAACGCTCTTTCGATGTCAGTGTTAATCTCGGCTTCACATTAACTGATGATTTGAATTATTTTCATGAAGGTAATCCGAAAGATGTTTGGTACGCTCTTAATCTTGGTGTGGTTTATAACCACATCTGGAAAGATTCCGATAGTGACAATGACGGCCTTCTCGATAACGAAGAAGAAGCGCTTGGCACCAATCCGAAGAATCCGGATAGCGATGGTGATGGACTGAGCGATTCGGAAGAAGTGAAGAAATATTCTACAAATCCACTTAATCCCGATACCGATGGTGATGGCTTAAATGATAAGTTTGAGGTTTTTGACTCGAAGACAAATCCAAATAATGCCGACACAGATGGTGATTCTCTTAAGGATGGTGAAGAGCTGAATACATATAAAACCGAACCAACAAAGAAAGACACTGATGGTGACGGTCTTGCCGATAATGAAGAACTTATGACCTATAAAACCAATCCGTTAAAAGCCGATACGGATGGAGAAGGACTAAATGATTATGCTGAAGTAATGAATTATAAAACTGATGCATTGAAAGCCGATACAGATGGTGACGCACTTAATGATAACGAAGAAGTATCACAATATCAAACTAATCCTCTCAGTGTCGATACTGATGGTGATACTCTTAGCGACAGTGAAGAAGTAAAAAATTATAAGACCAGCCCGCTTAAAGTGGATACTGATGCCGGCTCTGTAGCTGATAATGTAGAAATTAAACGTGGAACCGATCCGCTTGATGGTGGTGATGATGAGGTGAAACTTGGTGTGGCTCTCGTGCTTGAAGGTATTACATTCAAAACCGGAAGCGCTGAAATTACCCCGGAATCGGAAGTTACACTGCGTAAAGCCTTAAAAACGATGAATGCCTTCCCGGAGATTTCTGTTGAAATACAAGGGCATACCGATAATGTTGGTAAGAGAGCTTCGAACATAAAACTCTCACAGGCAAGGGCAGAAGCCGTGATGAATTGGCTGATTGCTCAGGGAGTAGATGCTTCCCGCCTCTCTGCGAAGGGGTTTGGTCCTGATAAACCGATTGCTGATAACAGCACCGAAGAAGGTAGAGCAAAAAACCGCCGTATTGAATTCACCAGAACCAAATAATTATTAGAGTTCTGCGAAATAAAAAAGGGTGTGCCTTAAACGCACACCCTTTTTTTTATAATACCCGGATTAGGTTAATTTCCTTTTGCTATAAGATTTAATGCACTGCCGGCTTTGAACCATTCGAACTGTCGTTCATTAAAAGTATGATTTAGTTTAATTTCTTCAGTAGTGCCGTCAGAATGCTTGACAAGTAATGTGAATTGACAGCCGGGCGTAAACTCCTTTAAGCCCAGTATGGATACTCTGTCATCCTCACGGATTTTATCATAATCGGATGGATTAGCAAAAGTCAGGGGAAGCATACCCTGTTTTTTCAGGTTTGTTTCATGAATACGGGCGAAGCTTTTAACAATAATAGCTCTGCCGCCAAGAAACCGCGGTTCAAGAGCCGCATGTTCACGACTTGAACCCTCGCCATAGTTTTCATCACCAACAACAACCCAGCCAATGCCGCTGGCTTTATATTCACGGGCAACTTCAGGTACGGATTTATACTCACCCGTCATAATATTTTTTGCTTTTCCTGCTTCGCCGGTATAAGCATTAATTGCGCCAAGGAACATATTATTGGAAATATTATCTAAGTGTCCACGGTATTTAAGCCAAGGTCCAGCCATAGATATATGATCGGTTGTGCATTTACCTTTAGCTTTCAGGAGAACAGGTAAATCGATAAAATCATTGCCATCCCATGCGGCAAAAGGACTGAGTAACTGAAGGCGGTCGCTTTTAGGATCAACATTTACCTCAACAGCTGCACCATCCTCAGCGGGAGCTATAAAGCCGGATTCTCCACCGGTAAATCCATTTTTAGGTAGTTCATCACCAACAGGCGGATCAAGTTTTACTTTCTCACCTTTCTCATTTACAAGCTCATCGGTCAGAGGGTTAAAACTTAAACTTCCGGCGATTGCAAGAGCAGTAGTAATTTCAGGACTGGCTACAAATGCAAGCGTTTCAGGATTACCATCGTTGCGTTTTGCAAAATTCCGGTTAAATGATGTAACAATTGTATTTTTCACACCTGTTTTGATGTCCATTCTTTTCCACATACCAATGCAAGGACCACAGGCATTCGCGAGAATCATACCTCCGACATCTTCAAGAATCTTTAACTGCCCGTCGCGTTCTATTGTGGCGCGAACCTGCTCGGAGCCGGGTGTAATGGTAAATTGAGCTTTTGCCTTTAATCCTTTTGTTAAAGCCTGTTTGGCAATATTGGCAGAGCGGTCTATATCTTCATAGCTGGAGTTCGTACAACTTCCAATAAGCGCTACACTTATCTCATCGGGATAATCTTTTTCTTTTACAGCCTCCTTCATTTTTGAAATGGGCCATGCAAGGTCAGGAGTAAAGGGGCCATTAAGATGAGGTTCAAGTTCACTCAGATTTATCTCTATAATCTGATCGAAGTATTTTGCAGGGTCCTGAAGAACTTCGGGGTCATCATTAAGCTCATCTTTTATTGCCATAGCCAGCTCAGCAACATCTTCCCTACCGGTAGAGCGGAGATAATCTGCCATTTTCTGATCAAACGGAAAGACCGAAGTGGTTGCGCCGATTTCAGCGCCCATGTTGCAGATTGTACCTTTTCCCGTGCAGGAAAGTGAAGATGCGCCTTCACCAAAATATTCAACTATGTGTCCGGTCCCGCCTTTTACTGTTAATATACCTGCAACTTTAAGAATAACATCTTTTGGGGAGGTCCATCCGTTAAGTTTTCCTGTAAGATGTACCCCGATAAGTTTCGGCCATTTCAATTCCCACGGCATTCCTGCCATTACATCAACAGCATCTGCGCCACCAACGCCTATTGCTATCATACCTAATCCACCGGCATTTGGCGTATGAGAGTCCGTTCCTATCATCATACCTCCGGGGAAGGCATAATTTTCAAGCACCACCTGATGTATAATTCCGGCTCCCGGTTTCCAGAAACCTATACCGTATTTTCTGCTAACACTTTCAAGAAAACTATATACTTCTTTGTTTTCTTCATTAGCACGGAGTAAATCGTCTTTTGCGCCAACTTGTGCCTGAATAAGATGGTCGCAATGCACTGTGGAAGGCACAGCGGTAGTTTTTTTACCGGCAGACATAAACTGTAACAGCGCCATTTGTGCAGTTGCATCCTGCATTGCTACACGGTCGGGAGCAAGGTCAACATAATCGGTGCCGCGTTTCAGTTCGCGTTGCACTGTATCCCATAAATGCGAATACAATACTTTTTCTACATAAGTAAGAGGTCTGCCAAGTATCTTTCTGGCATCCGCTACTTTTTTGCCAAAGCCGGCATAGACTGCCTTAATCATATCAATATTTGCTGTCATTGAATTTTCTTTCAGTTAATTTTTAATTGAATTTCCAAAATCTGATTGTAAACATAAAAAGATTTTAGTTGGATTTTAGAGAAAAACCATTGAGAAAATCCTCCATATCAGTCTTATACTCGTCGAAGAGAGCCTGAGTTGTATAAGTTATCAATTGAACTGTGCCACTTTCATTGGTGTAATAATAGCCGTAGTAAATAAATTTCATACCACTGATAGTACCTTTCATCTGAAGACAAAGAACTTTTATTCCATTTACCGTACGGTATTCTTCAAAAGTAATTTTTGCATCAGGTGCGGCGCTTTTGGCATTACTAAGAGCAATTTCTCTTAGAGTAAGAAGTGGTATCTCCATTTTCTCTGAAATCATCATTGCATAAAGGTCCTCCTTTTTGCGCTGGAATTTATATTCCGAAGCATCATCATCACCGCCACGGGTAAATGACCACTTTAAAGGATTAAGCCATACACAAACATTTACACGCGTACTTTTTAGTTCGAATGAATTTTCCTTTAATCTGCGGAAGGGTTTGGTGTTTATAGGTATTTGGGGATCGGATTCAGATGTTGTTTCATTTGATGCATACTCCCATGTACCATTATCGTAAAGTATTACTTCCCTGCCTTCTGAAGTTACTGCACGAGTCTGTCCCAAAGTTGTAAACAGCGTTAAAATGACAAGTAAAAAGATCATTTTCATTAGTCTTCCACAGAAAAAATTAAAGTATTTCAAATTATGGTTTTAGGTTGATTTATACAATTAGTTCCGTCAAAATGCGGAAGAAACAGATGATATTTTTATTTATAAGAGCTCGATTAGATCACTGAAAAACCAAAAAACTTTCGTTACAAAAGGGGAGAGAAATTTCAAAAATTTCTTTTACAGGAAATAAAACCAGATGTCATGTAAAAACAGCTGATAAATATGGTTATATAGTCAGCAAACACTTCTACGGGTTGTAGATTAGTTTTGCTAAAAGACAACTTGAAATTATTTCCGGATTCACTAGAAAAAACAAAAAGAAACGAAGAAAAAAAAACCCGTCTTTATAAACGGGTATTTAGGATAAAAATATTCTTAAGCACCGTACATTGGTACTTTTATTTACGACTTCTCTTTTATTCGATATTCCTTAGTATCCTGAAAGTTATGTACCATCATCTCGCCGAGCAATCCGGTAGTAAAGAACTGCACGCCAACGATAATCATTAGAATACCAAAAAAGAGAAGTGGACGATTACTGAGATTACGATTTCCGATAAACCATTCATAAGAAAGGTAACCATTAACTAAAAGACCAACGAGAAAAGCGAGGGCTCCGAAAAAACCAAATAGGTGCATAGGTCTTTTTATGTAGCGTGTTAGGAAAGTTACCGTAACCAGATCAATAAAACCCTTAAAAAAACGAGACACGCCGAATTTTGTTTTACCAAATTTTCGGGGATGGTGTTGAACCGCAATTTCTGAAACTGTATATCCCTGCCAGTTTGCAAGCACCGGCATATATCTATGTAATTCCCCGTAAACACGGAAACTTTCAGTAACCGGCTTCCTGTAAGCTTTTAAACCACAGTTGAAATCGTGAATCTTTATACCGCTCATTATTGCAGTCATCCAGTTAAAAAATTTCGATGAATGCCTTTTGATGAACGGATCGAAGCGAACCTTTTTCCAACCTGAAACTAAATCATACCCTTCGTTCAGTTTTTTCAGGAGATTTGGAATTTCAGCCGGATCGTCCTGTAAATCAGCATCCATTGTTATAACAACATCGCCGGTGGCTTGCTGAAACCCAACTTGTAATGCCGCAGACTTTCCATAATTCTTCTGAAAACTGATAAATTTGAATCGTTGATCTTCTCTGTTTAGTTCACGTAACGCACGGAGTGAACCATCGGTACTTCCGTCATCAACAAAAATCACTTCAAAATTATTATTAAATGCTGTTATTACTCTCTTTATTTCTCTTCCCAGAATCCGAATCGACTCCTCTTCGTTAAAAAGCGGAACGACCACAGATATTTTTTTAAAGTTACTTAGGTTTTCCTGCTTTTGCTCTCCGCTTTGATTTTGCGGTTTTTTACCGAAATATCGCCGCCTCTGGTAGTGAAATCGCCTTTTCTGCTGAGGCTGTTGTTGATTTTGAGGTTGTTTTTCTTCGTTTTGCTCCAAAGTGTATCCTGTAAAAACTTTATATAGTTGCCGGCTTTAAACTATGTCAACCGCCATGAAAACGGGAAACTTATTGCCAAGCTGGCAGTAATTAATTTTACTTATACCTGATCCGTTTTCAGCCGGATAACAAATTACACAGTCGTAAACAGTAACAAATATTCAGCGGTATTACCGCTGTCCTTTTAAAATTCCGTATTTACTTTCAAATATCGGTAATATTTAGCTTTCAAAAAATGAGAAAATGACTGGTTAATCACCTAGGTACTTCCTTTAAAAACCAGTCAAAATTTACCACTCATCAGGATTATTCGTTTTTTCTACTTTTTAATAAATTAATTTAATAGTGTAAATTCCCCATTTATCCTGTTTAAAAACCGTTTATAAGATTGTTTGCGAGGGGCGAGGCGCATTTAGTAGATTTCTCTTGTTTTTTGAACATTTTAAATGAAAACAAATTAATCGCAAAACCGGAAAGAATAAAATTTAACTCGTATGTTTTTCGATCTTCAGCATAAAAGAAATCAAATCTATTGGTTCTGCCAGATAACAGGCTGGTCACTGTATGTTATCATTAATATGCTGTTGATTTATTCTTACGAAGGTATAACCTGGAGTAGAGTGCTTCTGTTAGTTTATTATGGAATCTTAGGCGTCAGCTTTACACATATACTCCGTGCGATTATTAAGAAAAGACACTGGTTGAAATTTCCTCCACGGAAAATGATTCCTGCTTTTCTTCTGTCGAGTCTTTTGATGGCAGTAATCATTTTTGGTATTCTATATTTTATTGTTCATATAACTAATTTAATACCCAGTGAGAATATAAATATTGGTGTCGCTTTCGGGAATATTTTTAACATTAGCGTTGTACTAATTGTTTGGTCTCTTATCTATATTGCTTTCCACCTGCTAGAAAATTTCAAAGCGGCAGAGATTGAAAAACTGATTTGGGAAGCGGCTGTGAAAGATTTTGAATTAAAGACACTGAAATCACAGTTAAATCCGCATTTTATGTTTAATGCTCTTAACAGTATCCGTTCACTAATTGAAGAAAACCCGGATAGGGCAAAGAGCGCTATTACGCAACTCTCGAATATATTCCGTTATTCTCTAAAAATTGAAAGAACCGAAACAGTTCCGCTTGAGGAAGAAATAAAAACAGTTCAGGATTATCTTGCTTTGGAGCAGGTTCGTTTTGAGGAACGGTTAAAATATGTTATTTCGGTTGAGCCCTTTGCGAAAAATATTGAAATACCGCCAATGATGGTACAGACGCTGGTTGAAAATGGTATCAAACACGGTATTTCCAAAATACCGGAAGGCGGAACTATAATGGTAAAAGCCGAGGTTAAAGATTATTTATTATGTATAAGTATTAAAAACACCGGAAGCCTGAGACCGGAACCACATGGCTCTGCATCGGGGTTTGGAATTGCGAACACCAAGCAGAGGCTCCATTTATTATATGGTGAAAAAGCAAGTTTTCAATTATATAATTCAAACGGAACTGTAAACGCAGAAATAACACTTCCAATAGGAGGAAAAACACAATGAAAGCCCTGATTGTTGATGATGAACGACTGGCACGAACCGAACTCTCGAGACTGTTATCGAAATTCAAAGAGATACAAATTGTTGGCGAGGCAGTAAACGCTGAAGATGCAATTAAAAAAATTAAGGAGCTTAAACCCGAGTTGGTTTTTCTCGATATTCAAATGCCCGGAAAAACAGGATTTGAAATGCTTGAAGAACTCGATGTAGTTCCTAAAATCATTTTTACTACTGCTTATGATGAATATGCACTTAAGGCTTTTGAATATAATGCCCTTGATTACCTTCTGAAGCCAATAGAAGAAAAACGGCTTGAAGATGCAATTAAAAAAGTTACAAAGTCTGAAACAGCGACAAATATTGAACCTCCACCGGATATTCTCAAACCTGAAGATCAGGTATTTGTAAAAGATGGTGACCGCTGTTGGTTTGTGCGGCTCGAAGAAGTCCGGTTATTTGAATCGGAAGGTAATTATGTACGACTTTATTTTGGTGAAAACAAGCCCCTGATTCTTCGTACATTAAATTATTTAGATGAAAGATTAGACCCGCGAACTTTTTTCCGTGCAAACAGAAAACATATTATAAATCTGAAATGGGTTGAAAATATTGAACCATGGCTTAACGGCGGACTCTTAGTGAAACTCAAAGGCGGGCAGAAAGTTGAAGTATCCCGTCGACAGTCAATAAAGTTCAAGGAAATGCTTAGTTTGTAATCATGCGTTTCTTCATTGAACGAATAATAGAAAATTTCTGAAAGCATACAATGAAACAATTCTTGCTTCCAACTTTTTTGATACTTATATGTGTTGTTTCTGCACAACAGAAAGGCAGTAGTACATTGGTTCCAATGAGAGATTTTTTTCGTAATCCGGAGAAAACGGCATTTACCATTTCCCCCGATGGTACCTATCTGGCATTTATGATGCCATGGAATAACCGTCTTAATGTTCATATTCAGAAAATAGGCTCTTCGGATATCACACGGATTACTTCGGCAACAGAGCGCGATATTGCCGGCTATTTTTGGGCAAACAATAACCGTATTGTTTACATTAAAGATAAAGGCGGAGATGAGAATTTTCATCTTTATGGCGTTAATATAGACGGCACAAACGATAAGGATCTTACTCCGTTTGATGGTGTGCGTGTTGAGGTGATTGATGAACTTGAGGACTTTCCTGAAGAAATGATCATTTCAATGAATAAAAACAATCCGGAAGTTTTTGATGTTTATCGTATAAATATTTCAACCGGTGAAATGAAACAAATTGCCCGGAATCCGGGAAACATAACATTCTGGATGACAGATCATGCCGGTAAACTGAGAGTTGCTATGACGACCGATGGCGTAAACAGCAGTTTACTTTATCGTGAAACCGAAGAAAGTGATTTCACTGAGATTGTGAAGACAAATTTTAAGGAAACTTTAGCTCCACTTATGTTCACTTTCGACAATAAGAATCTTTATACAGCATCAAACATAGGCCGCGATAAAATTGCAATATTCGAATTTGACCCACGACTGAAGAAGGAGGTAAAGCTGATTTTCGAACATAATGAGGTTGATGTTGAGAACCTTCTTAGCTCGAAGAAAAGAAAGGTTATTACCGGTGCAACTTACACACGCGCTAAACGAGAATATACTTTCTGGGATGATGCTACAAAGAATGATTTTACTGAATTGCAAAAACAACTACCGGGTTATGAAATAGCTGTTACCGGTAGTAATAAAGATGAGAACAAACTCCTTGTGAGAACATATAGTGACAAAACTCGCGGAGCATACTATTATTACGAATCGGATACAAAGAAACTCCTGAAACTAACCGATATCAGTCCTTGGCTTAACGAAAACGAAATGGCTGATATGATACCTATTACCTACACCTCGCGTGATGGACTTACAATAAATGGTTACCTTACATTGCCCAAAGGAGTAGAGGCGAAAAATTTACCCGTGGTTATAAATCCTCATGGCGGTCCATGGGCAAGAGATAACTGGGGTTTTAACCCGGAAGTACAGTTTCTCGCCAACAGAGGATACGCGGTTTTACAGATGAACTTCCGCGGATCAACCGGATATGGTAAAGATTTCTGGCAGAAAAGCTTTAAACAATGGGGACGAACAATGCAGGATGACATTACCGATGGAGTACAATGGTTAATTAAAGAGGGTATCGCCGACCCAAAGCGTATTGGCATCTATGGAGGAAGTTACGGCGGATATGCAACCTTAGCGGGAATGACATTTACACCCGACCTTTATGCCTGCGGTGTAGATTATGTTGGTGTATCGAACTTATTTACATTTATGAAATCGATTCCACCGTATTGGAAACCATATCTTGATATGATCTACGAAATGGTTGGTCATCCGGAAAAGGACAAAGAATATCTTCAATCCGCCTCTCCGGTTTTCCATGTGGATAAGATTAAATCGCCGTTGTTTATAGCACAGGGAGCAAATGATCCACGGGTAGTTAAATCAGAATCTGATCAAATGGTTGAAGCATTAAAAAAACGAGGAATTGATGTTCCGTATATGGTAAAGGATAATGAAGGACACGGGTTCCGAAACGAAGAAAATCGTTTTGACTTTTACAATGCAATGGAAGAATTCTTCGGAAAATATCTGAAAGGAAAAGTAGAGAAGAAAGGTATGTAGTTTTATGATTATGATAAAGGACTGCGCTGTAACAAGAGCAGTCCTTGTACTTCTGTAAATTAAAAGTCTTTAGAAATTATTACAAATAAAGC
>CAYTLQ010000343.1:0-7176 GCA_964438715.1 uncultured Ignavibacteriaceae bacterium | reverse complement strand
ATTACCATTTGCACACACAACCGGATACATTATTTTGGAGAAATATATAACGACAATATGCAATTGTCGGAAATAGGTAAATTGGTAGAATACGAATGGTTGAAAACATTCGATTTGCGGCAGGACATGAATCTGTACCAGGGCGAATTTGTGGTGATGCCCAATCATTTTCACGCCATCGTTGGTATCGGGGAAAATGAATACAACACGCAACGGGATACGCAATGGGATACGCAATGGGATACGCAACGGGATACGCAATGTAGAGACGCAATGCATTGCGTCTCTACCAACGAAACCAAAACCCAAAACCAATTCGGTCCACAATCCAAAAATTTGGCGTCCATTATTCGTGGTTTTAAATCATCGGTTACCATTGCCGCCCGAAAAATAAACCCTGATTTTGAATGGCAACCCCGTTTTCACGACCACATTATTCGCAACGCTGAATCATTTCAGAGAATTACCAATTACATCATCAACAATCCTGCAAATTGGCGGGAGGATAAATTTTTTATTGGAAAATAAATATGTCAGAAAATAATCAAACACAACTAGGCAAAACCCTTTGGAAAATCGCAGACGAACTGCGTGGTGCTATGAATGCGGATGATTTCCGCGATTACATGCTTTCGTTTTTGTTCTTACGCTACCTGAGCGATAACTACGAAACAGCAGCCAAAAAGGAATTAGGGAAAGATTATCCCACCTTGAACGGCAACGGCGGCAAAACACCCCTCTCGGTTTGGTACGCACAAAATGCCGATGATGTGCCGGAATTCGAAAAACAAATGCGGAGAAAAGTACACTATGTCATAAAACCCGAGTATTTATGGAACAGCATTGCCGAACTGGCAAAAACCCAAAGCAAAGAGTTGCTTCGCACCTTGCAGAAAGGTTTTAAATACATCGAAAACGAATCGTTTGAAAGCACTTTTCAGGGCTTGTTTTCCGAGATCAATCTGGATTCGGAAAAACTCGGCAGGAGCTATGAAGAACGCAACAAAAAACTCTGCAACATCATTCAGAAAATTGCCGAAGGCATTAACCAGTTTGCCACCGACAAAGACATACTGGGCGATGCCTACGAATACCTGATTGGGCAATTTGCAGCAGGTTCGGGCAAAAAAGCAGGCGAGTTTTATACGCCGCAACGGATTTCAGACATCTTATCTGAAATCGTCATACTCGATAGCCAGGAACCAAGCCAGGGAGAAAAGAAAAAGATTGAAAGGGTGCTGGACTTTGCCTGTGGTTCGGGTTCATTGTTGCTAAATGTCCGTAAAAAAATGAAGGATGCCAAAGGAACAATAGGTAAAATTTACGGACAAGAGAAAAACATCACCACCTACAACTTAGCCCGAATGAACATGCTGCTGCATGGCGTGAAAGATACAGAATTTGTCATTCATCACGGTGATACTTTGGTTAATGATTGGGAAATTCTAAATGAAATAAACCCTGCCAGGAAATTAGAGTTTGATGCCATCGTAGCCAATCCGCCTTTTAGCTACCGTTGGGAACCATCGGAAGAAATGGCACAAGATTTCCGTTTCAAAAGTTACGGACTTGCACCAAAGTCTGCCGCCGATTTTGCCTTTCTTCTGCACGGCTTTCACTTTTTAAGTAAAGAAGGAACTATGGCTATTATTTTGCCACACGGTGTTTTATTCAGAGGCGGCGCAGAAGAAAAAATCAGAAAAAAATTATTGGAGGATGGCAATATTGACACCGTCATCGGACTTCCTGCCAATCTGTTTTTCTCTACGGGCATTCCTGTATGTATTGTAGTTTTAAAGAAGTGCAAAAAGTTTGACGATGTTTTGTTCATCAATGCCGCCGAACACTATGAAAAAGGGAAACGACAAAACAGTTTGCTTCCCGAGCATATCAAGAAAATTGTAAATACATACAAAAACCGTAAAGAAGAAGCCCGGTACTCCCGCAGAGTATCAATGGAAGAAATCGTTAAGAACGAATACAATCTGAATATTTCACGCTATGTAAGCACTGCTGTTGAAGAAGAACTCATTGACCTGAAAGAAGTAAACAAAAAACTCATCGCCCTTGAAAAGAACATAACTGAAGCACGAAAGAAACATAATAATTTTTTAAAGGAATTGGGACTTCCACCAATATAACAAGACGAAATTACAATACTATCTGCAGGCAGGGGATATTTTTAGCGATTTGTGCTAATACATAATTAAACCTTTCAGGTAGTAAGAATGTCCAATACAAAACAAATAATAAAAGTATCTTGTAAAAACATACTCAAATCCTGGTAACAATTTTCCATCTCCTCTCATCAGGATTAAAGATGATTTTGGTTCCCCCGAGAATACAAGACAATCACTAATTATTAAAAGTTAGTACCAATATTAACCTTAATTCAAGTATTCGGAAAACAGGAGTAAAACCATGAATATCAAATTAATTTTTCTTAGGCCCATATTTAAGGCTTCATATTACTTGTATCGGGTAATTACGCTTGTTACTGCAATATTAGTTACTTATGGCTGTGCTTCATCACCTACTGTGTTGAATGTTACAAAAAATTCAGCCGGAACAATAAATGTTATTCATCCATCGTATAAAGACATTTGGAGTGCTCTGGAGTCACTCCAAACAGATATGGAGGCTCTCCGGCAATTTTCTCCTGAGAACGAAATACATCAGTTTACTAAAGGATTGCAGTACATAAGGGAAGGTAAAAACCGGGAGGCTGAAAATTTATTTAAATTGTTGAGCGAAACAGCTCAGGATAAACTTATTAGAGAACATTCCGGTGAAATTTACTCCAATTTACTTTTTAATGAAAACAAATTTCAGGAATTATATCAATTCTTACAGAATTTTCCTGTTGATGACAGCATCGTAAAGGGAGGTAGTAATTTAATTAACGCCTTCCGTCAGATGCCATCGGAAAAATACCGGTATCCTGAAATTCCCATAAAGTTACCACTCTCAGTAAGTAAAATTGGCACGCCCGTAATTGAGATAAACGTAAATGGGAAAATATTTAATTTCTGGATTGACAGCGGAGCGGGACTGAGCGTTCTTTCTTCGGATGTTGCAGCTGCTTGCGGCGTTCAGCCGATAGGTGAAGAAACAACCAGCGCCGGAACCGCCACCAATATACGGGTAACAACTCAACCGGCGGTCATTGAATCTCTTGACATTGGCGGCTTGCTTATTAATAATCATCCGGCCATTATTATTGACAAAAGCGATCTGGAATTCAGGTTATTTGGATTATTTACTATGGTCAAAATCGATGGCATTATTGGCTGGAACGCTATCAGGAATATGCATCTGGAAATTGATTATGCTAACAAAGAAGTAACTATTTCGAAACCAATACTTCAGAAAAATGTTACACGCAATTTCTTTTGGCTTGGTTATCCAGTGGTTGAACTTCTTTCAGAAAGCGGTATCCCGATGATTTTCGGACTGGATTTGGGAGCACGGAGTAGTTCAATTACCGATCATATATTTCAAAAAATAGACATATTACCATCCGGCACAAAGCAGGAGACTGTTGGTTCCGCCGGCGGATTTGAGAAATTGGAAATAAAATCAATTTCGGAGTTAACTCTGTTCTTGGGTAACTATCGGCTTCAATTTGGTGATATCCAAACCAGGCCGACGAGAGGAGCAGTTTTCATTAAGCCGGATGGGGTATTAGGCGCCGACATCGCCCCAAACGCCAAATTGATTCTGGATTATCAAAACAACTACTTCGGTTACGAAGTTGCAAAATAAATCTGGAATACATTATTTAAGGTGTATTCAAACTTATGAAACCGGAAATAATTAAGTAAAAGATACTCTGATGCAAACTCTTTTGAAATACACTCAAATTTCTCAAAAGGCTACGAAAATATTTTTTAGGAGAAATCTATGGATGTAACCTGGTGGGTTTTACTACTTGTTGGAATAACTTTTTTCACACTCTGGTCAGCAGGAGCATTTAAAAAGAAATCTAAGGAGGATAAAAAATCTCAGAGTGATGACTAGCGAAAGTCACTCAAACCGTCAATTCGGTATAGATTCCGGCATAACTTTAATTTATAGTAACAATTAATCAAGGATATAAGTAAACTATGAAATTCAAGTACAAAAATTTATCAGTTCTGGCAATTCCATTTATAGTTTCTATCGCTTTGTCGATGGGTTTTAAAGAAACGCCAAAGGAGGTTGGTCAGATTATTGCGAAGTCAGATACAGTTGAATATTTTCTCCTGCGACCTGAGGTGGAAAAAGCTTTCGGGTATTCACACGCGGTAAAAATAGGAAATGTCATAAAAATCTCCGGAGCTGTGAGTATGGATGAACAAGGAAATCCAACCGCAGTTGGCGATATAGAACAACAAATGAAAAACTGCTATGCTGATTTAGATAAAATATTACAACACTATGGTTGCACCTTTGACGATGTTGTTGTAGAAAACATTTATACGACAAATATGAAGGACTTTATTAAAGTTTCAGGATTTCGTAACTCTATCTATAAAAAACAATTTCCTGCAGGAACCTGGCTTGAAGTAAAGGGACTGGCAACACCGGAATTTTTAGTTGAAATAGAACTTGAAGTACATAAATCTAAATAAAAGTACGAAGGCACAAGATTGTATAAGAAGAACAGCGGCTGAAGTGGTAAATCGTAAGTCAATACCTCTGTTCCTCTGCATTACATACACTCAAAATGTTTACGGACATTATGACCAGGAAAGAGAAATAAGCAACAAGGTAAAAAACGAAAGTATAGTAATATGAAATCGTTCTATAAAAAATATAAACCCGTTATTGTTTTCTATTTGTTGGCCTGCTTGTTTTCCTGGCCTTTCTTTTTCTGGAGAGATGTTTACACGGAAGATTGGAATTCCATCAAACTGCATTATGTTATTAAAACAAGTTTGATTATGTGGGGTCCCTGAATTTCTGCAATACTGTGTTGGTTTCTCTTTAAGGGTAATGTTAAGAAAACAACTTCATTGTTCGGTACTTCAATAGTAAAAAGCCTTTTGTTTTGGGGAATTCCTCTTGTGGCTTTGATAATGCTTGGTCTAAAGGATAACGAACTTCAATATAACCACATTTTTCCTTTACAGATTTTGATAGGTTCATTTATCTTTACTTTAGGTGAAGAATTGGGATGGCGTGGTTTTCTGCAGGTCCAACTTGAAGATTTACCAAAATGGAAACGGTATTTGTTGATTGGAGTATTGTGGGAGCTTTGGCATTTCACGACCAGAACTCTTTCGGGTTCCATAATAGCGGGAATATTAAGACCAATACTGTTTATTATACCACTCTCAGCGCTTTCATTTCTGTATGGTGAAAGTGTAAATAAAACAAAATCTTTAGTGGTAGCGGTTACCCTTCATAGTTGGTTGAACATAATATTTGAGTTTCCTCAAACCAATACCTACATAGTACTTTCAGACTCTATTCCATTTTGGATATTTATGATAGTAAAATGGGATAAAGTAACTCTTGAGAAAACAAAAATATCCGGACATCTCAAACATTGAATGGGACAATAAAAGAAATTGTCAAAAGCCGGGGCTCACAGGTTTGTTGTAGATGTACGAAAAAATAGACAAAAATTATTTACCCTCTTATCATTGATGTAAGAAGCTATTACACCCTTATCATAAAGTGAGGTCTTTAATGTTCATTAAATCGATCTGAGTCCCGAATTTCGTACACCTAAGATATTGAAAATAAAGCAGTTTATTAAAATTTTGTAAATTGCAAAGAAAAAAGAAGATTATATGGCTTCCTCTATAGTAAATTTAAAGGAGTTATCTCAACGAGAAAGTGAGAGAGTGGAATGGAAAGAAAATGTTGCAGATATCGAGGATATTATCAAAACTTCCGTTGCATTTGCTAACGATTTTTCAAATTTAGGAGGGGGCTATATTGTTTGCGAAGCTAAAGAAGCTAAAGATGAACATGGGTTTCAAAAGTTAATTGAAACAGGTCTGATATCTTCCAGGTTAAAATAGATTGAAGGAAAAGTAATAAGTGATTTAAGAGAAAAGGTATTCCCCCCGATTGTTCCTCTTACTGAGGAATTACCTGTTTCTGAGGATAAAAGGATTTTAGTATTTATAATCCCCGCATCAAAAGATGCTCATTCTTATAGAGCTTCCGGAAAAGATAGTTCTACTTATTATGTTAGGATCGGCAGAGAGACCAGAGAGGCTAAAAATGGAATTCTCAGAGAACTTTTAATTCAAAAAAAGGAATTAGAACCCTGGGATAAAAGAATAAATACTTCCTCTGAAATAGAAGATGTTGATTTATTAGTATTGCGTGAATACCTTCAGGAAATGAAGGTCTGGGATTCAAATAAAGCATTAGAAGACTACATTTCTGATAAAGAAAGAATTTCGAGTTTTGTACCACCATTAGCCGGAAAAGAAAAAATAACAAATACTCTCCGTCCCAAAAACTTCACTTTGTTAATGTTTGGCAAAGACCCATTAAAATATTTTTCCGGAGCCTATACTATTTTTTCTGTGTATAAAGGTAAAGATAGGAGTGAGCCAACTGCCGAAAGGCATGAAATTACAGGTAATATTGTCCAACAAGCCAGAAAATGCATAGAATTGTTAAATGCAGAAACATACACTGCTTTTGATAAAACTGATAATATTCCCAATCAATTAAAATATCCATTGAGAGCTTTGCAGGAAGCAATTGTCAACTGTTTAGTTCATAGAGATTATGAAATTGAGCAACCATCCAGAGTTACAGTATTTTCGGATAGAATTGAGGTTTATTCACCAGGCACACTCCCAAAGGCAATTGATAAAGAAAAATTTCTAAGTGGAAAGGCTACACCATACTGGAGAAATCAATCATTGGCATATTTTTTTAATAAATTACAATTGGCACAGGCAGAGGGTCAAGGTATTCCTACAATTTTAAGAACTATGAGAGAGGAGGGTTGTCCAACTCCATCTTTTGACATTGGCCCGGAGAGTGTAACCTATATATTACCTGCACATCCGCGACATACATTAATTAAAGAGATTCATGATATTGAAAATGAAATTATTCTTGGGAAACATGAACAAGCTTCTTCAAAATTATTAGATATATTAAAAAATGACCCTTACAATTTTCGTGCAGTTGATTTACTTTGTGAAGTTAGTAGTATTC
>CAYTLQ010000342.1:0-9620 GCA_964438715.1 uncultured Ignavibacteriaceae bacterium | reverse complement strand
TGATACCAATCATCTTCATTTTATTCTAATAATATGTCCACAACCATAACTAAAAAAGAGCAGTTGTTAGGCAACGTCAAATGTGTATAAGAGAGAGAAAAATACCCTTATATTTAAAGTTAAAAATCAAGGACCAGAATTCGACCCCTCTCTTATCCCTGATCCCACTGCCCCCGAAAATCTTTTGAAAGATTCCGGACGAGGACTTTATCTGATGCGAATTTATGCAGATGAATTGAAGTATAATATTCAACCTGACGGCACTGAAACAATACTGGTTATACGACTGATCCCCTCCCTTTAGTTGCCCTGCATTATTGCATTTATCATCCTTCAAGGCCAAAGTCCCCCCTTCAAATTGATATTACATTGTGGAATTAATATATTTCGCATAGAAATTCTCATTCACATTTAACCGGAAAGAAATATTATGAGTAGAAAAAAAATAGCACTCATCGGCGGCGGCCAGATTGGTGGGGTATTAACACAATTAATAGCGTTACGCCAGTTAGGCGATGTTGTACTTTTTGATATAGTTGAAGATTTACCTCAGGGTAAATGTCTCGATATCGCTGAAGCGTCAAGGATTGATGGATTTGATGTCAATGTTTCCGGTAGCAACTCTTATTCAGATATTAAAAATTCAGACCTTGTAATAGTAACAGCAGGTCTTCCCCGTAAGCCCGGAATGAGCAGAGATGACCTACTTATAACAAATGCTAAAATTATGAAATCGGTTGCTGAAGGTGTTGGCGAATTTGCTCCGAATGCAATTGTTATCGTTATATCAAATCCGCTTGATGCAATGGTAACACTTTTCCAGAAAGTTACACAGTTCCCAACAAACAGGGTAATGGGACAGGCAGGAGTACTCGATTCATCACGGTTTGCCACTTTCATCGCATGGGAACTTGGAGTTAGTGTTAAGGATATTAATGCTCTTGTATTAGGCGGACATGGCGATACAATGGTACCTCTTACTCGTTATGCAAATGTTAACGGAATTCCTGTTATGGAGCTTCTGGAAAGGAAATACAAGGATGTCAATAAAGCTAATGAAGTAATGAATGCTATGGTTGAGAGAACAAAAATGGCCGGTGGAGAAGTTGTAAAATTGTTGAAAACCGGTTCCGCCTTTTTCTCACCAGCCTCTGCGGCAATTCAAATGGCAGAATCAATCCTGCGGGATGAAAAAAGAGTTCTCGCTACATGCGCCTATCTTAATGGCGAATATGGAGTAAACGGATATTATGTTGGTGTTCCTGCAGTGCTTGGCAGTAACGGCGTGGAAAAAGTTCTTGAAATAACTCTTAACGATGAAGAACAAAAATTAATGGACAATTCCGTTAATGCAGTAAAAGCTCTTGTTGCAGATATGGACCGATTGGGATTCTAATTTATTCACCAAATAAAAAAGCCGGCGAAAGCCGGCTTTTTTATTTTAAATTCATTTGTATGTTTAAGCAAGAGGGAATACACTTACATACTGACGATTACCTTTTTTGCGCTCAAATTTTACAATTCCATCAATTGTAGCAAACAAAGTATCGTCACCACCCCTTAAAACATTAGCGCCCGGATGAAATTTTGTGCCTCTTTGGCGAACAAGAATATTACCAGCAAGAACTTTTTCTCCGCCAAATCGCTTTACACCAAGGCGTTGCGCATTACTTTCTCTCCCGTTTTTAGTAGAGCCTTGTCCTTTTTTATGTGCCATTTCCTAATCCTATCCGATTTTGGTTACTTCTATTCTTGTTAACTGCTGACGGTGTCCACGGAATTTCTTATATCCTGTTCTTCTTTTTTTCTTGAAGACGAAAACCTTATCATCTTTAACATGTTCTAATATACGAGCATGAACCTTAATTTCATTGACATAGGGACTGCCAATAGTAGTTTTATTCTCGTCTGCAATCAGCAGAACCTTATCGAAAGTGGTTTCAGCATCTTGAGCAGCATCAAGGCGGGGTACATAATACTTTCCGTTTTCAGTAACCTTAAATTGCTGACCGGCGATATCAACTACCGCAAACATCTTTACCTCTGAACTTAATAATTTAGTCTTGTAATTTAATAAAATCCTTTAGTATTGTCAATAATTTCATTTCTTTAAAGTAAATGAAATTTCAGTACCTTGTCCTAATGAACTTTTGATTTCTACCCGAGACCCATGGGCTTCGACAATGTGTTTTACTATTGCCAACCCCAATCCTGTACCACCAACCTGTCGTGACCGTGCTTTATCTACTCTGTAAAATCTTTCAAAAATTCGGGTTAAATCCTCTTCAGGAATACCAATTCCCGTATCAATTACAGAAATCCGACCGACTTTCTGCAACTCCTCAATTTTTACTATTATTCCACCGCTTTCTGTATATTTAATCGAATTTTCAATGAGATTAGACATCACCTGCCTGATTCTCGCTTTATCTCCAAATAATTGAAAATCCTTACCCCCATGCTCTAATTTAAGATACAACCCTTTTTTCTCAGCAATAGGTAGAAACTCTGCAATAATTGCGGTCATATATTCCAATATATTAAAATACCGGTAACTCATCCGCATTTCACCCGACTCTATCATGGAGATATCAATCAGGTCATTGACTAATGTACTAAGGTTTAATGTATGTTGGTTTGCCTTTTGAAGGAAATTTCTGTTTACTCTATTGTCCTCCAATGCTCCGTTGAGCAAAGTTTCAAGAAAACCTTGAATCGCAAATATCGGTGTCTTTAACTCATGAGAGACATTTCCAAGGAATTCTGTACGCACTCTTTCTAACTTACGCAGATATTCGATATCACTTTTCAGTTTGGAGAACATATCCCTGATTTCAGTTTCCACATCAGTAAGTGTTGAAGAAAGTTTTATATTTTCGGATGAGTTATACTGACCTAATCGAATAGCTCTGATTGTATCCTTAATTTCTTTAATTTCTCGTTTTCTCTTCCAACCAACCAGCCAAATGAAACAACCTAAAGCACCCCAGAGAAGTGCAGAAAAAACGATGATACCACTACCGGATTCGACAACCAGATAAAGTAATATTTGAAGGAAAATTGAAAATGCAACTAATTCGCGGTAAAACTTTACAGATTGAAAAAAATTAGAGATTTTCCCTGAAACGATACCCTACTCCTTTAATAGTCTCAATCATATCAGCTGCATTACCGAGTTTTTCCCTAATTTTACGAACATGAACATCAACCGTTCTGTCCACCACGAAAACATCGGAGCCCCAAACGGATGCCAGTATAGCTTCCCTGCTGAATACTGTCCCCGGATTTTTGGCAAGAAAGAGTAATAATTCAAATTCTTTTCGTGCGAATATTTTTTCTTCGCCATTAAGCGATACCTGAAATTTTTGACGATCAATGGTTAATGAACCAATACTATAGATCGGATCATTCCCCGATAAATCTACTATCTCCGACTTTCTGATGTTGGATCGAACCCTTGCAATTAATAAACTGGGAGAAATTGGCTTTTTCACAAAATCTACCGCGCCTAATTCAAGGGCTTTTACTTCATCAGCCTCACCCGATTTTGCAGTAAGGAACATTATTGGTGTTCGTTCAAATCCTTTTATTTTTCTGATCTGAGAACATGCTTCGTATCCATCCATTTTCGGCATCATAATATCCATAATTATGAGGTCAGGTGAGAAATTCAGCTTTTCCATTGCCTCCTCACCGTTTTCCGCCGTCGCAACTTCGAATCCTTCATTTTCCAGATTATAGCGTAGGAACTCCACTATATCAGGCTCATCATCTACCAGTAAAATCTTTTTCATTGCTTAAAATGTATTTCTTTTTGTAGTTGTGCTGATTGATAAATTGATTCAACAATTTTCATACGGGAAAGCGACTCAGAGGCAGGAGATATCAGTGGATTCATCCCTTTTATAGCCCCAATAAAGTGCTTAAGTTCATTGAGATATGAACGCTTAAATAAGTTTACGGAATTATCATTTTTAGGGGTACCAAGATCAAGAAAACTATTCTCTGCTCTTTTGAAGACTTTCAACGGATTTAGCTCCGCATTCCCTTTTGTGCCGTAGAGTTCAAGAAAAAAATCATCCTTTTCTCCACTCCAGGACCAACTTGCCTCAAGATTAATAACAGAATTTGGATGACATCTGATAAAAGCTATAGAAGTATCTTCAACAGAATTGGTGCTGAATGCATAATTCTGTGCTGATACTGAAATAATATCCGGATAACTCATTAGCCATAATGCCACATCAAGTAAAGCCACTCCAAGATCGAGTATTACTCCCCCTCCGGATTCTTCTTTCTTTAAAAACCACCTGCTCTCACTACTGCGTCTCTTTAACCAGCCGGCACGAATATGAAAAATATTTCCAAGATCACCGGAATTCACAATACTTCGCAGAAGCATTATATCCGGCCTGTATCGCATATTCATTCCAACCATTACCTTAACTTTTGCATTTTTAGCAGCAGTAGTAATTTCATCAGCTTCCTTGAAAGTTCGGGCAATTGGTTTTTCAATCAGTATATCTTTACCCGCGTCAATACAAGCCAGTGCAATATCTTTATGTGTATTTGTGGGAGTTGCTATTATTACTGCTTCAAGTTCTTTAATGTCAAGTAATTTTCGAAAATCTGAATAGCGATTAGAAATACCAAATTTCTCGGCAACACTGTTTAATGTACTCCTGTTCGAGTCTGCAACTGCAATAACTTCAGCTTCAGGGATTTTTTTGATAATAGGAAGGTGAACTAATTGAGCAACACCGCCAAGTCCGATGATTCCTATTTTGGCTTTTTCCATATATTAATAATTCCACTTAAGTTTCAGAACAAAAATTACGGGTGTTGTTGGCAATCCCTTCGGCATCAATTCCTAAGAGATGATGTAATTCGGCTTGAGTACCGTGGTCAATAAACCTATCCGGTAGTCCCATACGCAAGACATCAGCTTTTATATTCTTGTCGGCAAAATATTCAAGTACACCGCTACCGAATCCACCTACTATTGAATTTTCTTCCACAGTAACAACCTTTGTGAATCGCGAACCAATATCATCCAGCACTGCGGTATCTAATGGTTTTATAAAACGCATATTTACAATTTCTGCATCTATACCCCACGATAAAAGTTTTTCACCGGCTTCCATCGCATAACTTACCATAGAACCGACGGCTAATATTGCAACATCTTTCCCTTTTTTCAATGTTTCAGCAACACCAATAGGAAATTCTTCAAACTCATCTTTCATAGGCACTCCAAGAGCGCTTCCTCTGGGATATCGCACAGCAATAGGTCCCTTTTTATAATTGACTGCAGTATAAACCATGTTCCTCAACTCAGCTTCATCTTTCGGAGCCATTATAACCATATGGGGAATTAACCGAAGATATGATAAATCAAAAGAGCCATGATGCGTAGGACCATCAGCACCGACTAATCCTGCACGGTCAAGAATAAATACCACATGAAGTTTCTGAAGAGCGACATCATGTATTATATGATCAAAAGCTCTTTGAAGAAATGTAGAGTAGATAGCAACGACCGGTATTATACCTTGTGTCGCCAATCCGGCGGCAAAAGTTACGGCATGTTCTTCCGCAATACCAACATCAACATAGTTTTGAGGAAATTTCTCCTGAAGAAGATTTAAGCCTGTGCCATCTGGCATTGCACCGGTAATTCCAATGACTTTTGGATTATCTTTAACAATATCACATAGGGCTTTACCAAAAATAGTAGTATAAGCTACCGGGGCATTGGGTTTTTTATACGCCTTTCCGGTTAATTTATCGAAGGGTGTTGAGGCGTGTAAGCGTTGCTCATGCGATTCTGCAGGCTTATACCCTTTTCCTTTTTGTGTAATACAATGAATAAGGATCGGACCATTATAGTTTTTTACTTGTTCGAAAATCCGAATTAACTGATGCAGATTATGCCCATTAATAGGACCGAAGTACCGAAACCCGAGAGCTTCAAAGAGCATACCGGGCGTTACAATTGACTTAATACCACTCTCTAATCTACCGGCAATACGACGAAGCCTGTCACCAAAATTGTCTAACTTCCCGGTCAGATCCCAAACATAACCTTTAAATTTATTGTATTCGGGATGGGCAATCATTTCCGTGAAATAATTTGACAAAGCCCAGACATTTGGAGCAATTGACATATTGTTATCATTCAGCACTACGATAAGATTGCTTTTCATAAATCCGGCATTATTCATTGCCTCGTAAGCCATACCACCTGTCATTGCACCATCGCCAATAACAGCAACAACCTTTTTATTCAGGCCCAATTTCTCAGATGCTGTTGCCATTCCCACAGCGGCAGAAATAGAGGTAGAAGCATGGCCCGCTCCAAATGTGTCATATTCACTTTCGGAACGCTTCAAAAATCCGGATATTCCATTTAACTGACGGATGGTATGTAACTTATCCTTCCTGCCGGTTAATATTTTATGAGGATACGCCTGATGCCCTGTATCCCAGACAATAAGATCATGCGGTGTCTGAAAAACCTTATGAAGCGCTACTGTCAATTCTACCGTACCTAACCCACCTCCAAAATGTCCTCCTACTTCAGATATTACATCTACCATGAACTCTCTGACATCTTTGCAAAGTTGCCTAAGCTCGTTAATTTCAAGGTTTCTGAAATCTTCAGGTACCTGAACTTTTGACAATACCGGATATTTGTTTTCTACCATTTCTGTTTTAATCTCTCCGCTCATTCGTTTTCGTTTTCCTTTTCTTCCTCATTTGAACTGACAAGGAATGAACTCTTCAAAGTTGATACTTTTAGTTCTGCTTCTTTTAGTGTCTGCATACATTCAGATGCAAGTTTTACTCCTTCTTCATAGAGCTGAATTGCTTCTTCAATTTCAAGCTCATCCGACTCAAGGGCTTCAGAAATCTGCTGAAGTCTGTCTAACTTGACCTTAAATGCACTTTTAGAATCTTTTTTTTTCATTAATTTGAAATTGGCACTTCGCCGTCGCTAAATAATAGTGAAAATTCTGTTTCTTTAGAGAAAGCCCTACTATATTTCACAAATTTACCCTGTTGCTTTACCAAAACAAAACCTTTTTTGAGCGTATTTTGCACATTGTTCGATGAAATTTGAATTGCAAGTTTTTCTACTTTGTTCAAGCGGTTATTAATTAGGTTACGAATTGAATTATCGAGCCGGAACAAGACATGCATAACTTCCTGATTCAGGTAAGAAAGTCGTAATGAGGGATCCATAAAAGCCGATGAACGCATTGTGTTGGTAATGAAATTCTTATAATTATCAATCTTTGCGGTTAAGGATTTTAAAAAAAACTGTGTATAATTTTGTATCATCGCTTTAATATCATTAATATGCGGAACAGCAATTTCCATTGCCGCAGTGGGCGTTGCCGCCCTTTTATCAGCTACAAAATCTGCAATTGTTATATCCACCTCATGTCCAACACCGGAGATTATAGGTATCTCGCATTTATAAATTGCACGAGCAACAATTTCTTCATTAAATGGCCAAAGATCTTCTATCGAACCTCCGCCTCTGGCAATAATTATTACATCCACATCCCGGTATTTCTCAAGGTTTTCGATAGCATTTACAATTGAGACAGCCGCACCATTACCCTGAACTTTACACGGCGATATAATCAATTCACAAATGGGAAATCGCCTGCTAGCAACGCTGATAATATCGCGCAATGCCGCACCATCTATTGATGTAACCACTCCAACTTTAAAGGGCATAGGCGGAATTGGTTTCTTTTTATCAATATCAAAAAGACCTTCAGCAGATAATCGTAGTTTTAATTTTTCATATGCTAATTGTAATTCGCCAATACCAGCGGGTTTCATAGTTCTTACATCAACCTGATAAGTTCCCCGTGGAGGATAAACAGTAATTCTTCCTGTTATCACCACTTTCATACCCTCTTGTGGGGTAAAGGCAACAAAACTGTTAAGGCCCTTCCACATTGCGCAGGCAATTTGGGAATCTGCATCTTTGAGGGAAAAATACCAATGTCCCGAATAATGTGCTTTAAAGTTCGATATTTCCCCGATGAGTTCAATCTCACTAAGGGACTTTTCGAGCACGGTTTTAATCAGTTGATTGAGCTGGGAAACAGTATAAATCATAACACGGAGAATATGTCAACAATAGATTTCATATCAGCTTAGAAATTGACACTAAAACCAAGAGTGGGAAGTATTGGAAACATCGCATTTATTTCCTTACCAATACTCAGGTCTTTGTTTATATAATAGTCGTAAGCAACTACATTTGTTCTGTTATAAACATTAATAATGTCCAAATAGAAACTCCATTTAAAACCCCAGATAAATGTAGTATAAGTTCCTCGAATATCTAGTCTATGATATGGTGGTTTACGGCTATTAAATTTATTATTTTCTCCATAGTCAATATCAAATATTACTTCTTCTGAATTCGGATTTGTTAATGACTTTCTTGTAGCAATTACGGGAGTTTCAGGCACACCATTACCATCAGTATCTAATGATAATACCCGGGGTTTAATTCCAATAGGTTCACTTATCGGGAAACCGGATCCATATTGCCAACGGATTCCTAACTGCCAGCTTTCGGAAAAAGTATAATTAACTACAAAGTTAACGGTATGTCTCTGGTCAAAACGGAATGGAGTAGATTCTATCCCCTCGATACGATTAGCGTATGCAAAGGCATAAGAAATCCAACCACTCAATTTACTATCTTTTTTGTTGTTCATTTTTCCCAGCATAAATTCAATTCCGTATGCCTCTCCATAACTTCCGTTAATCGGCAACTGAGTAATTGAATCGATTGGAATTGGAACAGGCCGTGTCCATGATGAAGCTAAAGATGGATCTTGATTCGGCAATAGTTCGGAATAGTATGTTGTTCCCCTGATACGCTGAGGTATTATGAGATTTTTAAAATCTTTGTAGTAAACTTCAGTTTTAATATTCCATTCACTATTCAACCATCTTTCCAGACCCAGAATATAATGTATTGCCTTCTCTGCATCTACATTCTTTAGTGATGCCCTGTCTAAATTATACAATACATTCTGGTCTCTGAGTTTCTCATAACCCGGAGATTGATAATAGATTCCAAAACCACCGCGAAGTGTCGTTATTGGATCAATCGCTAATGAGAAAGATATTCGAGGTGACAAATATGTACGGGAAAGTATTTCATAATGGTCTAAACGAAAACCGGGCTCAATATACAATTTTTCTGTTAACCGAAAATTATTTTGAATAAAAAATTTATATCGTGCACTGTTTTTCACATCACGGATATCGGAGATAGAAGACCGAAAATTAGGGTTACTGGTTAAAAATGCCTTTAGCTCAGGATCAAGTTGAAATTTAAAGTCTATTAGTGTCTCAAGAAAATCAACACCAACACCGGCTTCAAGAATATTTTTCCCCCACAAATACATTATTTTATTCTCTACCGCAGTTTTCCTGAATGTAAAAGCCGATTTAAACTTGAATCCAAGTAAATAAGGTGCAATGGTATCTATTGAAACCTCTTCAAACTCATCACGGTTAAGTGATGGATCGAGAACTTCAGAAGCGAAATCTGCATCTCCTGAGTTGGTGTAATAAGA
>CAYTLQ010000341.1:0-4075 GCA_964438715.1 uncultured Ignavibacteriaceae bacterium | reverse complement strand
ACACTTACATAGTGTTACTTAATAATTATTTCTTTGCCATATTACCTGAAAAATTATAACAGCGTTTAGTGTTAAAGCCAGTGAATTACAGTAAAGTAATTATCGAACGACTTCGTTTGCTCTTTTTTCTTTCTGTTTTTTCGTTCATGTCATTTTGCCCTGCGCTATATCCGCAGAATGAATGGAAAGAACTTGGGAAAACCGGTGAAGCCTTAGTAAAGGCACCCGGAAAATTTAGCGCATCCGATAATACGATTTTCAGTGGAGTTATTCTTTCAACTGGCATTGCATTTTTTTTTGATGAGAATATCCGTTCTTATGTCAATCAGCTTCACTCAGATCCCTCGGCTCCGATATTTGATAAAATGTTCTGGTTGGATAAGTATTACGGTAACTGGCAAACCGCGATCCCTATTGCGCTTATTTATTCGGGCGGTGTAATTGCAGATGATAGCAATGTTCGTCGTACCGGTATGAAACTGATTTCAGCCAGCATTTACACTATCGCAATAACAAGTATATTCAAATCGTTAATAGGACGCAGTCGTCCTTACCGGAATGAATCAAACAAACAATTCAATTTTTTTGAATATGAGGATAGCAAACTTTCTTTTCCGTCAGGTCATTCCTCATGGACTTTTGCTATCGCTGCAGTACTCGAAACTGAAAATATTCCGGTCTTTTACAAAATTCTTGGATTTTCTACCGCCGGATTAACCGCTCTTGCGCGTATTTACCATGACCAACATTGGTTGAGCGATGTTATTGCAGGGGCAGCGCTTGGGTATTTTATTGGCAGATTTTCTGCAAAATTAATGGAACCGGCATTTCGAAATAGCAGTATAAACACTGTAACTATACCGGAAATACCGGTTATTCAATTTGCGGTGCCGATTTATTAACAATAAACATATTATTATGAAAATACTTTTCATCGCCTTATTTATTATTAGCCAATCGCTCATGGCAAATGTTGCAATGCCCGGAATGTGGAATACGGGAAGCGGAAGAAAATTCATTCCATACTTTCGTGAAGATAGTGTTCACATCGGGAAAGTTCAGATGCTATCGGAGAGCATTTTTATTCAGCTCTATCAGGGTTATGCTGTGGTAAAGGGCAGCTACCGTATGGTAAACCTTACCAATGAGAGTTTCTCACTGCGACTTGGCTTTCCCATTAATGGCAGATATGAGCATCCGCAGTTTAATAATGTTTCATTTGACAAGTTACATTCTCTGAGAGTGTTTAATGCTGACTCTGAAGCTGTTGTATTACAACTCGAAGATTATCTGAAAAAACGAAATCAAAAAGATTTTTCTACAGACTCTATAAAGAATTTTTATTCAACTTTTACACCAGAAGATGCACTTAACTGGTATGTGTGGGAAACTTATTTTACTTCAAATGACACTCTTGATATTACTGTTTATTATATCCTCAATACGAACAATGCTTCTTACCGACAAGGTTATGATGTACGACATTATAATGTTTTCAGTTACATACTAGAAACAGGAGAGGCTTGGGCAGGGTATATTGAGGAAGGTGAAATCCGGATACAGCTGATGGATGAACTTAATGTTAGTGATATCCATGGTGCATATCCGTTTTCTGCATTTATGACAAACGGCGTCGATATGCTTGTACGGAAATTTACCACTCTCGAACCAACGCCCTCAGACAATATCGTAATAGCTTATGGTGAACCGCAGGAAAATTTTACTCTTGACACAGTGCTTTCCGCATCTGAAAGATATTACCAGAAAATCGAAACGGCTTCAACTCAGCCATTCCTCGAAAAAAATTATTTCCTGTTTGAAGAAAAAGATTTTGAACCGTTATCAAATTTCCTTACCTGGCTTATTACTGGAGGAATTGGAGCGCTTCTTCTTGGGGGTGCAATAGTGTATGTAATAATTCGTTTAATTACCGGTTAAAGTACTTGATAACACTCGAAAACAAAGAAACTTTTCAACGGTATCTTTCCGATGCTTCAAATTTTCAAGGGCAATGCGATATTGTATATATTCCTGAATCGAAGGAGGAGTTACATTCTCTTGTCACCCAACTTTATAAAAATAAAACGCAAATAACAATTGCCGGCAACGGAACCGGACTAACCGGAGGTAGAGTACCGGTACAAGGTGTGGTAATTTCTCTCGAAAAATTTACTGGTATAAGAAATTTTAACAGTAATTTATTAACCGTTGAAACTGACTCTGCAGTTATTCTCCAGGACCTGCAAAATTATCTTAACGAAAGAGGGTATTTTTATCCGCCCGACCCAACTGAAACAAATTGTTTTGTCGGGGGTACCATTGCCTGTAATGCCTCAGGAGCAAAATCATTCAGTTATGGGTCCACCCGAAATTTTGTAAATAAACTGCATGTACTTCTTCCAACGGGTGAAAACCTTTTCCTTAGCCGTGGTGAAAATATTGCTCAGGAGAGGTTACTCAAAATCACAACCGATTCCGGCAGAGTGATTGAATTTTTACTCCCTGACTTCACACCTCCTCAGGTGAAAAATGCTGCAGGTTATTTTATGAAAAATGAAATGGATGCCATTGATCTTTTCATTGGCTCGGAAGGTACGCTTGGCATAATTGTGAGCGCGGAATTGAAATTTCTTCAACTTCCTCCTGTGCTTATTTCCTGTGTTGCTTTTTTTCATGACATAACTTTGTGTCTCAATTTTCTTGATGAAGCCAGAAAAAAAGGAAAATCTGTTCATGATAAAATTCAGAGGGGAAACTCAAAAGTCTCTCCTCGAGCATTAGAATTTTTTGATGCAAATGCTCTGAATTTTCTACGAGATGATTATCCCAATATTCCGGAAAATACTGCCTGTGCTGTTTGGTTTGAGCAGGAAACAACAAGCGAAGAAGAAGACGAACTTCTTGCCGAATGGTTGAACTTTTTAGAAAATAATGGAGCCGATACTAATAACATCTGGTATGCTAAGGATGATAAAATGCTGAAAGAAATAAGAACATTCAGGCATGCAATAAGTTACAAAGTAAATGAATACATTGCTAAGAATCACTTTCATAAGTTAGGTACCGATGTTGCTGTTCCTGTTGATGTATTTAACTCTTTCTATTTTCAGTGCACTGAATTGGTTGCTTCAGCCTCAATACCGTATGTTTGTTACGGACATTTCGGTGATTGTCATATTCATCTCAATATGCTTCCCCGCAATTCTGATGAATACTCAACAGGTAAAAACATTTATAAAAATATTTGCCGGCTTGCTGTAGAATATGGAGGTACAGTTTCAGCAGAACATGGTATTGGTAAGTTAAAGCATGAATATTTGGAGCTAATGTACAGCAGTGAGCAATTACGACAAATGGCCGAAATCAAAAGAATATTTGATCCCCTCTGTCTGCTCAATGTTGGGAATATCATTCCTTCCCGATATTTCTCTTAGCACGAAAGTAATTCTACAGATATTTTTTTAACCAATCTTTTCTCAACAGTTCTGTTTCTTTTCGGAAAGCCCGTAAATAGTGATCTCCTTTTTCGAATATCACTAACCTGCAATTAATTCCACGGTTGATTAACGCATTACCCAGTTCTAAGGAGTGAGATGGAGGGACAACTGCGTCACCACCGCCATGCAGAAGAAGATAATTACATTTTTCCGGTAGCTCTTCTATATGTTGTATCGGTGACCTTTCGGCAATGACGCTGTCAACAGATGTTCCATATATTTCGCTGAATTTTGCCAGTAATCCGGGACGAGTCGGTGCATAATCAATAAGATTGGTTATTGCGCCTGAAAGAATCAGAGCAGAGATATTTTTTTTTCGGCGTAATACATTTAGTGACATATATCCTCCTCTGCTCCAACCCTCCATACCCCAGCGGGTAGAATCACTGAAATCTATTTCATCCGCAAGCTCCATCATGGAAATAATATCATCTATATCACCTCCCCCGAATTCATCTTCTCCCTCGCCTTTCACACTGCCACGATACATTGAGGCAAAAACCGTGTATCCCCAACTCGCTATTTGCCCAAATATTCCTTTTGCGGTAAACTCATCAATAAAACCATCCTTTTTATAC
>CAYTLQ010000340.1:0-8525 GCA_964438715.1 uncultured Ignavibacteriaceae bacterium | reverse complement strand
CGTAATGTTTCTGCCAGGACTTCTCCTAAAAAGAAATCGGGATTTGTCTTCTGTAGTTGTGCTAATTCTTCTACAGTGAATTCTGATGGTTTCTTGTTATCTTGCATTTATAAAGGCTCCTTTTTGATTTGTTTTTGTTTATAATTATAAAATTAATCATTTCGGGGCCTTTTTCTATTAAATTTCAACTAAGATTGAATATACTCCCACTCTGGAAATTTCCCGAAAAATATATCCAAAGTTAAACTCCTATAAACTGGCATATTTAATTTCTCATTTCAACTTACCCGGGGTTAATTCTCATAATGCTTTAGATGATGTTCTTGCTACAGCTCACCTTACAAATCATTTAGCTAACGAAGCCGGGAAAATAATTATACAGCAAAAAGAGTTTACAAAAGAGAACGATAAGGTTCTTCGGGTATTTGAGAAAAATTTTCATCCTATCTGGAGTAAATGGAAAAATGAATTTTATACAATGACAAATTTCACATCAGTTATTAGAGATTTTCTGGAATATGTAACGCAAAAATTACATTATTCATTTAATCATGAGGATGAATATCACTTATCAAAGTTACTTCGACATATGGAGATAACATGCGGTAATCAAATATTTATCGATTTATTGAAAAAACACATGCGCGATTATAAGCTGTATAAAGAATCCGATTTGATTTTAGGTGATGAAAAAATAATTATTTCTACAGTTCACAAAGCTAAAGGATTAGAATTTGAAAATGTTATTGTGCCTGAGTGCGTTGAAGGTGTATATCCATCATGGGCTTCAAAAACTCGGGAGGAATATGCAGAAGATGCACGGACCTTATATGTTGCACTATCCCGAGCAAAGAGAAGGTTAATACTAACGACACATACGATTTCAGTAGATAAATTTGGAAGGAAATATCTGAAAAGTACATCCCGTTTTATTAATTGCATTGAAAAACACTTTGAAAAAATAAGTACATAAACGCCCCTAACCAGCCAATCAACATATCCGCCTTTTATTGCGGGGAGTGTAGTAATTATAGGCAGTGTTATTTATAATCATATTTTATCTCCCCTAATCCAACGGTTTATTGTTTTCTTAAGTTTAACAAATAGTATTCAAGTTCTCGTTGTTGATATTCTCATTTTTCAATTCTTTCATTATCATCGCTTTCTCACGGTATAGTTACCCTTAGAGTTATTCGGTTAATTTTTCTGACTGTTTTTGTGCGTTATCTCTCCACTGTTATTTTTCGTGTTATGGGTGTATTCCCGATCGAATGATAATCTGACTGCCTGGAATTTCGTGCCCTGCATATAGAATTTCTCTCTTAATTACTTTTATGGCTGTAGTGGTTATATTTGAGTAAAAAATTCGGAATTTATGCGTGACAGATTAGAAATTGCACAAAACTGGTTACCCCGTTATACCGGAATGCCAATAGATAAATTCGGCGACTATATCCTGCTTACAAACTTTCATAATTATCTTGAACAGTTTGCGGAAAGGTTTCAGTGCGATATTTACGGTGAAGGACGACCAATGCCAGCCGCAACTAACGGAGAGGGACTTACTTTAATTAACTTCGGCATAGGCTCGGCAAATGCCGCAACCATAATGGACCTTTTAATCGCAAGAATGCCAAAAGGAGTTTTGTTTCTCGGTAAATGCGGAGGATTAAAAAAATCCACAGAAATTGGACATTTTATTTTACCAATCGCAGCTATTCGTGGCGAGGGTACAAGTTCCGACTATTTTCCACCCGAAGTACCGGCTTTACCTTCATTCAAATTGCATAAGTTTGTATCGCAAAAGATAATTGAACGGGGGCTTGAATACCGAACCGGCGTCATCTATACAACAAACCGCCGGCTTTGGGAACATGACGAGGAGTTCCTTGAAAAACTTAAAAAAATGACCTGTATCGGTATTGATATGGAAACGGCAACCCTTTTTATTGTGGGTCATTATAATAGTATTTCCAGAGGCGCCCTGCTCCTCGTATCTGATGTTCCCCTAACTCCCGAAGGTATTAAAACAGAAGATTCCGACAGAAAGGTTACCGAACAATGGGCTAAACTGCATCTTGAGCTGGGTATAGAAGCAATGACTCAGCTTGGTCAAAGAGGTGAGGCTATTAAACATTTTCGTTATTAATTTTATCTGCTTACGATTTTTATCTTATAATAAATATTTTATTGGATGAAGCGGTTGTATTCCCAATATCTTTAAGAACCTTTATTATTTGCTTAGTTAACCTGCTTATTATATCATTACAGCCAAAAAAGGTAAGCCGATACCTGTTGTCAATAATATGATTCATTATGAAAACAAGTATCGGTGCTTCATTCGTTTTGGTTACTTAATTACATTATTTCGCTAACAGGAGTTTCTTTACAGCAAAATAATCTTTTGTTTGTAACCAATATATATACACCCCCGATGCAAGCCCAAGCTTTGCGGCGTTTAACTCTACTTCATAATAGCCCGGTTCGTATTCTTTATCCGTCAGCGTATATACCAACTCTCCCGTTATGTTGAACAACTCAAGCTGCACTCTTGTTGTTGCCGGAACTTCAAATTCAATCTTCGTCGAAGGATTAAACGGATTGGGATAATTCTGACTAAGGTTATACTCCCGTGGCGCCGCAACATTTACTTCTATCTCTTTACTGTATGTAAAACTGCCATCGGTATCTATCTGTTTCAGTCTGTAAGAGACTTTCCCTGCAGGTGGCGTTTTATCGGTAAATGAATACTCCTTCGGAGAGTTGCTGTTACCATAACCTTTTACGAAATGTATTGCTTTCCATTCATCCTCAGATGTTGTTCCTCTATTACCTGTACCGTTGAACGATGATGCCCGCTCAATTACGAATCCATCATTATTTACTTCTGTTTCTGTACGCCAGTTCAGTATAACTAATTTACCATTTAAGATTACTGTGAACGAAGTTAATTCTACGGGGAGAGGTGTTCCACCCGGGTTTTCCCAATCGAGATAAGGATAACCGTCATTTCTGGTATCTAAATTCCATATCGCATTGCTCCAGCCTGCATCCAGAAATGTTGAAGCAGTTTTCATTTCTGCGGTTGTTTTACCAGTTCCTCCGTCACTGCTTGACTTTCCGGATGTCTGAGTATCCCAGAAACAATTACTGATTGTACCCGCTCCCTGGTTGTCATAAATGAAGCCACCTGAGTTTGTCATTGACACACTGCCGGTACTGTAACAATTACTCATTGTTCCGTTATTGACTGCCGCGAACCCCCCTCCACTACTGCTACCTGTTTTACCTGACACATTTCCACGGCTGTAACAATTTTCAATTGTATTTGCATCATTAACGCCAATAAAGCCTCCGATATAATCATAACTTGTTACAGAGCCGGTGCTATAGCATTTGCTGAAAGCGGCTCCTTCATCGTTATGCCCAACGAAGCCACCCGCATAATAACCACTGGAATTGCTATTACCACCGCTGACTGATGCTGTGCTGTAGCACTCTGTTATGTTTCCGTTCCAGATTGCGCCTATCAGTCCCCCAACTTTATCATACTGTGCGCCTACTGTGCCGGTGACATAACAATTAGTAATATTTGATGATACAACATACCCTGCCAGCCCACCGGTTACACTCGATCCGGAGACGGTAACACCTGTTAACCCAATGTTCTGAAGTGTGGCATTGTTAATAAAGCCGAAAAAACCAATATTGGAATTGGATGTCCTGTTTATGTAAATACCGCTGATTGTATAACCTTGACCATTATACGAACCCGTAAAATTAGTCGAACTGTTGCCAACAGGTGACCAGCCCGCTCCACCATTCCAGGAAGATGTACCGGAGGCATCAATATTTACCGTTTGCTTGAAGTGCTTGTTCCAATCGCTGGAAGTATTGCTTAATGTTTCAAGATGAGTAAGAGACGAAATGAGGTAGGGATCTCCGGAGGTGCCGGAACCGCCACCGTATTGAGCTCTCAGTAAAGAGGCAAACAATACAAAGTTGAGTAAAATAACCCAAAAAAGGTTTTTGTTCACTAATGCTCCTTAGCTAATAATATTAAAAATGCTCAACTATCATCAAAGAGATATACAATAAAATTAAACCAATAACAGCGTAGCTATAGTAAAACGAACGATTCTTTCGCTTACTGTAATCGCCGAGCGTTTTTCTGTAATAATCATACATTTTGCCGCCCTGATAATCACCGTTCTTTACTGACCAGTTTAAATGTTCCATTTGCTATAGTTTCATAATTATTTTGTTAATACAAGTTTTTTCATTGTGATGTAGTCAATGGACTGCATACGATACAAATACACCCCCGATGCAAGCCTAAGTTTCCCTGCATTTAACTCTATTTCATAATAGCCCGGTTCGTATTCTTTATCCGTCAGCGTATATACCAACTCTCCCGTTATGTTGAACAGCTCTATCCGTACCCGGGATTGTACAGGTACCTGAAATTCTATTATAGTTGATGGATTAAACGGATTAGGATAATTCTGACTGAGGTTATATTCCCGTGGCGCCGCAATATTTACTTCTATCTCTTTGCTGTATGTAAAACTGCCATCGGTATCTATCTGTTTTAGTCTGTAATACACTTTGCCTGCCGGTGGCGTTTTATCGGTAAATGAATACTCCTTCGGAGAGTTGCTGTTACCATAACCTTTTACGAAATGTATTGTTTTCCATTCATCCCCTTGTACAGTTCTTCCATTACCTGTGCCGTTAAACGATGATGCCCGCTCAATTACGAATCCATCATTATTCACTTCTGTTTCTGTACGCCAATTCAGTATAACTTCGCGACCTTTGTAATTAGCAGAAAAGGTGGAAAGCTCAACCGGCAGAGGGTTATCGTTACCGCCGCCGAGAGTAAATTCAGAAAAGCTAGTAATACCGGACCAGTAACAAATGTTATCTACAACAGCAGAAGGAGTTCCGAGGCTTTGCCATTCATCATTAGGTGTACTTCTCTTAAGCAGTACCAGCTCCTGCGGCTTATTGATACCGGAAATGCCGCTGATGTCTATACCTATAGTTAGCGAACCCGAGGAGAAAGCCCCTGATAACATCTGAATATTCCAGTACTTACTTGGTATGCTATTTACTCCTGAGGGAAGCGAACCATTAATCCCGGGGTTAGAGTTAATCAGATCAACATTAAGATACATAGTATTTGTATTCGCAACATCGTATTTGAATGAAACTCCGGTGGAGCCAAAAGTATAAGTAACACCCGTGGTATTTGCCGCTAAAGTTTGCGCGTCTGAAGAAGCAGGGGCTTGAGAAATTTCGATATTATCAACACACAGGGGTCCGGGATAACCGGAATAATATACAGAGTAATTGTGCCATCCGAAATAATATGTACCGCTTGATGAAGGGGTAAAAGTATAAGAGTACCGTGTTTTTGTAGTAGTTAAGTTCAGATCAAAAACATTTGCGGAAGTCATTCCTCCGGCAGTAGCGGATGTTCCAAATCTTCCTTTCAATTTTCCGGCAGAAAACAAACTTGTGTACCATGCATAAAAAGCCACACGGTAAGTGGTACCACCGGTAAGATTTAACGGAGGAGAAAAGAGCCATGCGTCCGCAGTTACATTCGAGTAGCTCTGAATGAGAGCTGAATTGGGGCTCGAATATTTATCTACTGTTGATATAGTCCATGCCGGTGAGTTCGTGGTTTTTGACCAGCCATTTGGAAAAGTCGGAGCGGTAACGCCGTCAAAATTTTCGGTAATCGGTAAGTCAGCATTTACACTTATTACCCCGTTTACATAAGTTGTTCCGTTCCAAATACCTCCGCCGCCTGAGCTGTAGCCGCCGTAAACATAACTATCATCATTCAGCTTAAACCGTGATGCATAATAATAAGTGTCAACAGAAAAAGATGAACCGAAAGAAGCTTTATAAGTGTGAGCATTTCCGGATTGCCCGTCAAAAGTTGCTGACACCCAGTTTGTCCATCCGCTTGGATCTGTATTTAAAGTATTATAGCCAATCCAAGCCTGAACTGCAGAACAGGAAGAACTCTGCGTTGTTACATCAGTAAGTTCATATTTTGCATAAAAAGTCTTATTAACTCCGAGCTTCACAGACACCGGAGATGTAGTAACATTAGCGAAACTGATTGTATTGTTCTGGATGGTAAGCACAGCGTTCACATTTGTTGTTCCATTCCAGTTGCCGCCGCCATCGGTACTGTAGCCCCCGTATTGGTATTCAGCGGCATTTGTTATAAAGAAACGGCTGGCGATATAATAAGTGCCCGGTGTTAAGGTAGAAGGAATAGTTGCAGAATATTCGTCTTTATTCCCGCCGTCAGCATCTCCGGAGTAAGAGGCGCTGATCCAATTTGTCCATCCTGATGGGTTTGTGTTTGAAGTACTGTAACCAATCCAACATTGAATTCCCGATCCCTGCCCCGTTGTGTTAGTTACTCCCGCTTCACCTACCCTGGCGAGGAATGTAGCGGTCTGTCCTTCTTTAATAGTTGTGTTTCCCGTCTGTAAATTAGCAAAATCAACTACTGCGGGTGTTTGTGTTGATTCATAAGCTCCTATGTATGGATTTGTACCACTACGGACATTATTTTCAATATCAGTATTAATACCCGATATGACAGTTCCGGCAGATATTAAAGGTGAAGCCGTAAATGGTTTCAGGTTTGAGGTAGAAACATATTTCGGGTCGGCGCTGATGGAATTATTATCCTGAGAAGTTGTTGATTTCCATGTTGCAAGGTCTGTTATATTGCTTGAGGGCCACCTTCCGAATACTCCGCCCGTACCACTAACGAAATAATCGTTATAATTTAATGTAAGGGTTGTATTTGTGTTTAAGACAAAATATATCCCGTAATGAGTACCTGTACCTCCGCTGTTAGTCCTGGCATTATGAACCGAGTTATTCTTCCCTGTTACAGTTGCGGTGGGTGCACCCTGACTATAAAAGTATAATCCGTATGAGTTATCACTTCCGGATGTTGCCGTTCCCCCTATGTAAACAGAATTGTAGTATAAATTTAAATATGCACCCGAATATCTAAGCTCCATTCCGTAAACAGGAGTGTTTACTGACGGAGTCAGAGAGATGGTGTTATTATATACCCAGGTTTCCTGACTGAGAATTGTAACGGCAATACCGATTATGCTATTACCAGAAGCGGCATATAAATCATGAATTTTATTACTCCTGATTATATTTGAAATTGTTGTTCCTGCTGTAGTATAAAGATAAATACCTGTTGAGCCAAAAGTTGGGGCAGAGGTCATGTACACTTCATTATTTTCAACCGTAATTCCTTCTCCCTGAACAAAAATTCCTCTAGACCCAAAATCATAAACCGTACAATTACGAACGGTGCTGGAATTATTTGCCCCGTAAAAGTTAATTCCGTAATTAGGTTTGCTGGAATAATTTTTAATTGTACACCCTTCAATCAGTGTGTTCGTATTTCCGGAGGTAAGATATATGTTGCCATCACCTGATGAAGAGCCTTCGATGATGCAATTTTTAATGTTGTTATTAGTGGAAGTATTGTTTAAATAAAAAACCGTAGCGGAAGAGCCTGTGTTTGTGTTTTGAAACTTAAGATACTGGCCCGATCCACTGTAGTTTCCGTTAAAAGTTACACGGTCGGCACCATTCAGTTTTATCACTCCCGCTGATCCGTTACCTGAAATGGTTTTAAGGCTTGCATCAGCGGGTTGAATGGTTAAAGTATAACCGGAGCCTCCCGATTCAGTCCACTGATTTAGAGCCGTAAAACCGGTTTCAGTTATATCAGAGATAATGTTTGCGGTAAGGTTGCCGGATAGGCCAAGGCTGTTAATAGCGGAAAATAATCCGGTAGAAATAGAACTGCCGGTTAGTGTGGGATAATCTCCCCCCTCTCCCACAGTTACTGTTCCGCTCAAACTGCCGAGAATTTGCCGGTTTCCTGACGGATCGGTTACTGACGGGCTTCTTGTCGGATTTCCGCTTTCGTTAGTAGTAAAAGAAATGCAGGTTCCGTCAACATACTGGCTGCTGGTAGTTGCAGAAGCGCTGATATCATACACTAACCAGAAACTATGCACACCATTACTGCCAAGTACTTGGGTGCCGTTAAAAACCATATTACCACTGGGACTGCTTATCTGGCTTCCGAATTGTGTTGAAGTTGAAAACGCATCGGAATTGGTATAATAAACTCTTGCCGCCGTAACATTGCTTAATGTAGTTGTACCGGATGTATTGAATGTAACCGAAGTAACACTGAATGGCAATACCCATCCGTTTGTGTTAATTTTTAGTCGTATAATGTGCTGGTTAGTTTGTCCTTTCAAAACAAATGCAGTTGACGCCTGCTCTGTTGTGGAGGAGTAATATTCTGAAACCTCTGAAAAATTAATTGACAAATGTTAAGAATTTAAATAAAATTGCTTCAGAGAAATCAAAAAGAAGAGAACAAAAATGCGAAGCAACAAAATCAATAATGTCGATTTATTCACATCAGCAGCAAATGAGAAGTT
>CAYTLQ010000339.1:0-10289 GCA_964438715.1 uncultured Ignavibacteriaceae bacterium | reverse complement strand
ACAATGAAAATGTTCTAGAATTACTAGACAAAACTCTTGGAAACGAAACAATTCAGTCTGAAATTTCCACCTGGCTAAATACTCCCTTCGAAGGTGGAAGACATCAAAAGAGCCTTGATAAAATTTCAGATCTGGAAAAATAATTAATTTACTTAACCAATCAGGATATTTATGTCCCGATATATTATACATTCCTTGATTATTACTGTTTACCTCCCCAGTATTAAGGCTAAATCGTCCGATGAGTTAGTACGACTTTTTGAAAATTCCGCATTAAAGTATAATGTTCCTGTTAAGATATTATTGTCTGTAAGTTACATTGAGAGCAGACTGACACATATAAATGCAGAGTTGGAACCTGCTTGTAATGGAATGCCGGCTTCCTATGGAATTATGGGGTTACGAAATGACAATTGGTTTGGTCATTCATTATTAGAAGCGGCGGATATACTCAGGAAAGATCCTCAGTTCTTAATAGATAATATAAATCTAAATATTGAAGGCGCCGCAGTGCTGTTATCTTCTATTGCAAATAAGTTAAAGATTGACAGAAATGATTTGAATGCCTGGAAACAGGTTTTAGAAATATATTCCGGTATTCCACAGGAAGAAGTTCGTCCATTTTATTCTTTTGATGTTTTACGAACTGTAAAAGAAGGCATAAATTATCAAGGCATTACATTTGAAGGAGATGAATCAGTAGATCTGACACAATTTCCTGAATGGGTAAATCCTGAAAATAAATTGATGAATATTGAATCGGAGGATTATGGACCTGCTGTTTGGTCACCATCAGTAAATTTTACACCCGGAAATATCAATCAACTATTCTCGGTAGTTCATACCACTCAGGGAAGTTTTTCTGCCGCTGTTTCCTGGCTGCAGAATCCTGCCGCACAGGCAAGTACACATTATATTATTCGTTCATCCGATGGTTATATCGTGCAACTTGTTCGTGAACAAAATAAAGCATGGCATGCAGTCTGCTGGAATGGATATATGCTTGGTGTAGAGCATGAAGGATTTGTTGATAACCCTGCCTGGTACACCGATGCGATGTATCTTTCATCTGCGGCGTTATTCAGACATTTTTGTTTGCGATATAACATCCCTTTCGACAAAAACAGGATTATTGGCCATAATCAGTGGCAAAACAGCAATTGGGTTAATTGGGTTAATGCAAATTACTCTTTTAATCCAACCTGTAATTCTCACACTGATCCCGGGCAATATTGGGATTGGGATTTTTATCTACAACTTGTTTCAAAAGATAGTACTCCACCATTAATAAATGGTTATTCTCCGTCGAGCAGTACAGACAGTGTTTGGGCAAATATTCCGATTAAAATTAAATTTAATCAGAGAATGAAGAAAGCAGAGGCTCAGAACGCTTTTAGCATTTCACCTGCTGTTTCAGGTACATTCAGTTGGGAAAATAACGGAAGAACATTGGTATTTACTCCAACAACTCTACTTCAACTTGGTGTTACTTATACCGTTAGATTTGACTCCGGAGCAGTAAATTACAATAACATACCACTTCAGAATCCTTTACAATTCAGTTTTGTAACCAGAAGTACAAGCGCATTGAATATAACAAAGTCCTATCCTGCACCTGAGGAAGTTGGAGTTAGCACTACGGTGAAAGTTGTTGTCCGCTTTGATTCTCCGTTATTACAATCATCATTGGCAGGTAATATTCTATTTCAAGATAGTGCAGGAACGCCTTTAGCCTTAAAGAATGCCGTCTATCAGGAAATAGATGGTAAAGGAATCGTGAGTTTTTCATCATTGCACCCATTACAATATGGGAAAACTTATAGTGCAATAATTAAGGCTCAGATTAAAAATGTGGTAGGAGCAGAACTTGGTGCAGATTATGTAATTAATTTTACAACTGTGAATAATACCTTTATTCAAGGCACAGTAGTAGATAATCTTGAAGCTGTAGGGAACTGGAAAGATCCGAATTATAGCGGTAGCACAACCGGAACAGACCCGAATGGTACTACATTTACTATTTCTTCAGAAGAAAAAATAAATGGCTCTTCTTCAGGTAAAATTACCTATGTATTTACCGGTTCTACCGGAGTGTGCAGAACATTTAATGCTTCCAAACCTGTAATTGGATCAAACTCTGACAGAAGATTTGGAATGTGGGTTTATGGCGACCTTAGCTACAATATTTTAGAGTTTTGGTTTTATTATAATACCTCGTCAAATACAATAAAAGTAGTTGATACATTAGACTGGACAGGATGGCGATTTATTGAAATTCCTCTGGGAGAAATCGGGGGATCAGGTGAGCGATTATTCCATAGTGTTGTAATTCGTCAAACTCCTGAAGGTTTACGAAATAGTTTTATTTATATTGATGGCATTCAATATCGCGATCCATCAATCTCGGATGTAAATCCTGAACTTGCTGAAAAAACTTTCTTCGTTGAACAAAATTTTCCTAATCCATTTAATCCGCAGACAACAATTACATTTACTATTCCGGAAAAGGATATTGTAACTGTTGCGGTCTATGATATTCTTGGAAATGAAGTAGAAAGACTTCTAGAAAAAGAATTACCGTCCGGTAAACATTCGGTATTTTTCAATGGTGAAAAACTTGCGAGTGGTATATATTACTACCGGATTATTTATAAAAATAATTTCATAACAAAAAAAATGTCATTACTAAAATGATGATACCTGTTCAGCTCATCGATTTTCATAAGGAAAACTTTCTGTTTCACGATTGGGCTAACAGTGAAATATTGAACGCAATTTTTACGATTATTGATTCCAATACGGGAGAGCTATTACCTGTTTACACAGTGGATAATTCGGAGGGAAGTAAATTATTTTCTCAGATTCTTAAACTCTTTAATCACACTATTAACGCAAATGAAATTTGGCTCAACAGAATAAAAGGGAAAATATACTTATTGATCCATGGGTAATCTATCCAATTACTGAAATGGAAAAGAGAATTAAGAATGTTTCAGAAATAACAAATGATTTTTTATATTCCCTTGTTGATAGAGATTTATTGAAAATTATTTCCTATAAAAATTTACAGGGGCAGAATTTTCAAAATACGATACATGAAATTTTTATTCACATTGTTAATCATGGAGTGTATCATCGCGGACAAATAGCATCGCAAATGAGGCAGATAGGTATAACGCCTCCGCCAACGGATATGATTGTTTATTACCGGAACAAACGGAAATAATTGGGTATAACCTTAGTTAATTTGCTGATACCAAATTGAATGAAAATATTTGGTTATAAAAAACCAGTTTTTTATTTTTCATTATTCAAATTCTTCGGTTCATACCCACCGATGATAATACATTGATTCTACTTTTGTTAAATTAATTTTCACTTTTGTCAGGAAATATTTTGTTAATTGTTGACGCAGTCGTTGATTCCGTTAACGAACTGCAACCCAAAATATTCTTATTAAAGTTTTTCTCACCGGATATTGCAAGCAGAATTCAGCCCGGACAGTTTCTTAATGTGAAGGTTAATGATTTAACTTTTCCACTTTTAAGGCGCCCTTTTTCTGTTTGCGATGTTGAGGGCGATTATTGTTCAATTTTGTTTAATATTCACGGTGAGGGAACATCGATTCTTGCAAAAAAGCAAAAAGGTGAAACCTTGAATATTATGGGTCCTCTTGGTAATGGTTTTCATTTGCAAGATAAAGAAAGGGGATTCGTTATTGTTGCAGGCGGAATGGGAGTTGCTCCTTTCCCTTATGTCTTAAGGCAAATTGGTTCGAACAGCAAAATACTCTCATTTATTGGGAGTAAAAATTCTGAAAACTTAGTTACATACGGATTTACGAATTATTTTACTGCTACTGAAGATGGCTCCGAAGGTTTCAAAGGTAATGTTTTGCAGTTGATGAGGGAAAAGATCGATTTAATACCTCGTGAGACGCTTATTCTTGGCTGTGGACCAACACCAATGTTAAAGGCATTGTCTGAATTTGCAAATGAATTTGGTTTTGAATGTGAAATTTCGACTGAGTGCGCTATGGCTTGCGGTTTTGGTATATGTCAGGGATGTCCGATAGAATCTGCTGAATCGCCTGAAAAATTTAAGTTGGTTTGCTCTGATGGACCTGTGTTTAATTCCCGGGATGTTATTCTCTCATGAAACATGATCTTTCTATTGAGTTCGCCGGTCTCATTTTTCGTAATCCAATACTTCTTGCATCCGGTACAGTGGGATATGGAAATGAAATTAGTGAATTTGTAGATTTGAATAAAATTGGTGGTATTGTTACAAAATCTTTAAGCCTTAAACCAAGAAAAGGAAACAAGCCGCAAAGAATTGTTGAGACTGCCTCCGGAATGTTGAATGCAATCGGCTTAGCGAATGTAGGCGTTGACGAATTCATTGAGCACAAAATTCCATATCTGGCTAAATATGATACTCACCTTATTTGTAATGTTGCAGCGAGCTCAGTTGAAGAGTATGTTGAGTGTGTAAAAATTCTTACTACTCAAGACGCAATAAGCGCATTTGAAATAAATGTTTCATGTCCCAATGTAAAAGAAGGTGGACTTGAATTTGGTCACGATCCGGAAAAAGTAAGAATCATAACCACAGAAGTGAAAAATGTCAGCACAAAACCGGTTATAATAAAGCTCTCTCCAAATGTTTCTTCAATAAAACATTTTGCGATGGCGGCTTATGAAGCAGGAGCTGATGGAGTTTCTGCGATAAATACTTTGGTTGGAACGGCTTTCGATATTTGGACGGGAAAGCCGAAAATATACAATGTAACAGGTGGTCTTTCAGGACCTGCAATTAAGCCTGTCGCATTGGCAAAAGTGCTAGAAATAAAAAGAAATTGTCCTATTCCTATTATTGGGATTGGCGGTATTATGAACTGGCAGGATGTAATTGAGTTTATGATTGCCGGTGCATCACTTGTACAATTAGGAACGGTAAATTTTATAAATCCAATGGTGTCGAATCAAATTCCCGATCAATTGGTGGATTATTTATCAAAAAAAGGTATTGAAAAACTTAGTAGTGTTACTGGCTCCTATAATTTAAATTGATATGAAAAATCAATCTATCCCTCAGGAAATTCAAAAACTTTATTCTCTCCAGAAATATGGTGTTAAACTTGGATTGGAGAAGACTCAGGATTTATTAAAACATTTGGGTAATCCTCAATCGAAAATTAAAGCATTTCATGTTGCGGGTTCAAATGGCAAAGGAAGTACATCATCATATATTGCCAGTATCTTAATGGAGGCGGGTTACAAGACTGGTTTATATACTTCACCGCATTTTGTGAAATTCAATGAAAGAATAATGATTAATGGTGAATATATTCCTGATGACTACATAATTGATTTTGTTAAAGAAAATGAAACATATCTGTTTACGAATAATATTACTTTCTTTGAAGCCACAACGGCACTGTGCTTTAAGTACTTTTCCGATAAACGGGTAGATTTCGCCGTGGTTGAAACAGGTCTTGGGGGACGCTTAGATGCGACGAATACTCTTGATCCTTTTGCGGTAATTATAACTTCAATTAGTCTTGAACATACGAATGTACTCGGAAACACAATTGAACAAATAACAAAGGAAAAAGCCGCCATAATAAAAAAAGGTTGTAAAGTATTTACCGGAAGAGTGGACGAAGAAGCATTTAGGGTGATTGAAGATAGATGTAATGAACTGAGTTGTGAGCTGTACAAAATCGATGATTACATCCTCGAAAGGGAGAATCATATTGAATTATATACCGAAGAATTGAATATTGACAAACTTAATTCCCCATTAATCGGCGATTATCAAAGAATCAACGCCGCACTTGCATTACTTGCGGTTTATGAAACTTTAGAAATTGTTAATCCGCACACTCTGATTCATGGAATTAGAAATGTTATCCGAAATACTAAAATTCAAGGCAGATTTGAAATAGCTTCACAAAATCCGGATTTAATTTTTGACTCAGCACATAATCAGGAGGGAATGAATTGCTTTATCAGGGAATTTGTAAAAAGAAAAGACCGCTATTCTACTTCAACAGTATTATTTACCGCATTGGCAGATAAAGCGGTAGATAAAATTATTGCCGAGTTAAAAGGAGCATTTGATAACTACGCAATAACTACATTACCAATTGAGCGTGCTTCAAAATTAGAAGATTTGGAAAAAGAATTCAAATCGGCTGATATAACTCCAATAATTGTTAAGAATCCATCTGAATTTGTTCTTGAATATTTGAAATCCGGAAAGCCGGACGAATGTCTTGTTGTTACCGGTAGTATGTATCTTCTCGGAGAGATAAAATCACAATTAGAATTAACAGTAAAAGATTTAAAGAATGCATAAACGCATCTGAAAAAATTAATAATAAAGTAAAGGTAACTAATTATGCCAATGGATATATCTGAACTGAAATCAAAAAAGATAGTCGAACTGAACCAGATTGCCCGTGAATTAGACATCACCGGTTACAGCGACTTACGAAAACAGGAATTAATCTTTAAAATACTTGAAGCACAGACTTCAAAAGATGGTCTGAGTTTCTCCAGAGGTGTGCTTGAAGTATTGCCTGATGGTTATGGATTCCTGCGCTCTTCCGATTACAATTATTTGCCCTCACCCGATGATATTTATGTATCGCCCTCGCAAATTAAAAAATTCAGTCTTCGGACAGGAGATTATGTCAGTGGACAGGTTCGTCCTCCAAAGGAAGGAGAGCGGTTTTTTGCTCTGTTACGGGTAGAAGCAGTAAACGGAACCGATCCACTTGAAATGAGGGAGCGTACTTTATTTGACAATTTGATTCCGGTTTATCCAACCAAAAAAATTGTCCTTGAAACTATTCCCGGTGAATATTCTGCCCGCATCATGGACCTGCTTGCACCTATAGGAAAGGGACAAAGAGGACTGATAGTTTCACCGCCGAAAAGTGGTAAAACAATTTTGTTACAAAAGATTGCAAACTCTATTACCCGAAATCATCCTGAAATTAAACTCATCATTTTACTGATTGATGAACGCCCAGAAGAAGTTACGGATATGGAGCGTAATGTGAAAGGTGAAGTTATAAGTTCAACATTTGATGAGCCGGCTGAGAGACATGTTCAGGTTGCCGATATGGTTATAGAGAAAGCTAAAAGAATGGTAGAAACAGGGGAGGATGTTGTTATATTACTTGATAGTATTACCCGTCTTGCCCGTGCACATAATATTGTTGTTCCTCATAGTGGAAGAATTCTTTCCGGAGGTGTGGATTCTAATGCACTCCATAAACCCAAGAGATTTTTTGGAGCGGCAAGAAATACAGAAGATGGAGGCAGTTTAACGATAATAGCTACTGCGCTCATTGATACCGGTTCGAGAATGGACGATGTTATATTTGAAGAGTTTAAGGGAACCGGTAACATGGAACTTGTTCTCAATCGTGATTTGAGTGACAGACGAATCTTCCCTGCAATCGATATTAATCGTTCGGGAACAAGAAAAGAAGAACTTTTGATGAAAGAAGATGAACTACAAAAGATCTGGATATTAAGAAAAATTCTTAGTGAGCTCTCACCGATAGAGGCTATGGAATTTCTCCTTGATAAGATGCGCGGAACAAAGAACAATAAGGATTTCCTGAATAGTATGAATAGCTAAATGTCTTTCAGGATTCTATTTTACTTAATAATATTTTTCTCACCAGCCCTCATAAGTCAAATAAGGGATACAATATCGTATTCATGGCCAATCAGTCCTATGAATACACAGAAAGAAGTAACCGGTACTTTCGGCGAATACCGTGATACTGATGCGGCGGGACATTACCACAATGGAACCGATATACCCGCTCCTGCCGGAACTCCTGTTTTAGCAGTGTTAGGAGGGACAGTTGTTGTTGCTTATGATGACGGTAATACAGGATATGATTCGTATGTCCGAATTGCTTCTGTAATTAATGGACAGACAAAATATCTCACTTATTATCATACGAGACCCACTGTGTCTGTAGGGCAGGTTGTTACAGTTGGTCAGCAAATATCCACGATAGCTATTGATCATGTTCATCTGATTGATTACAGAATTGGTGCAGGATTATCGAATACGCATTTAAATTGTCTCCGTCCTGATGGAGGATTAAAACCATATAATGATATCTGGAAACCACATGTTCGTTATGTAAAGTTCTTCCTTGATAACAGTAATGTACAATTACAGCCTATGAATCTTGGGGGAAGAGTTGATATTTTCGCACATGTTGAAGAGGAGAATGGAATTTACTCTTCTTCTAAAAACAATGGTGGTTATGAGGTTGGATATGGCATACTTGCATTGGATTCAGCAACAGTAATATACTCACCGCCTGATAATGGCATCAGATTCAGATATTACAATATCCCAAAAAATGACTATGTAAATATTAATTATTATAAACCTGAATCATCAACAAGCAAACATGTCTATCAGTTGACAAACGGGCAAGGTGCTGAGCAGGTTTCCTCAACGCAAATTGTTTCTAATAATTATTGGAATACCGATTTGCATCCCAAGGGGAATTATATTGTGCAGGTATTTACAAAAGACTCAAGGGGAAACGCTGACACTGTACTTGTACCTGTAAGAATATCTGATTTAGATTTAATTCCACCTCAGGCACCCATTTTACATTCAGTCCTGAGAGATAGTGCTAATTACTTCACAATTTCATGGACCGCTCCTCCGGACTCAGATCTAAAGGGTTACCGGTTGTTTTATAGTACTGATGGAACAAATTTTCTTTTACGAGATAACGAGGTAACATTAAATGCGGATGTTACTTCACGGACATATTATTACAATCTTTCCAATCCACTTTATCTTAAATTGTTTGCCGTTGATAATTCCTCATTGATTAATATCAGCACCCAGAGTGATGTTTACGGAATTAAATCACTGAATAATTCAATCAGAATACTGATTGTTGATGGTTTTGATAGGTATGGTGGTCCCGGTAGCTGGAACAAGGACTCACATGACTTTTTTGTGAAATATGCAGAAGTACTTAATTATGGCTTAGAAAGTTGTCATCATACCCAAATAGATTCAAATAAAATTGACCTGACAAGGTATAATGCTGTTATTTGGATGAGTGGGGATGAATCCTATCAGGATACTATCTTTACAACCAATGAAAAAGTACAAATCAGAAATTATCTTGAAAACGGGGGAAATTTATTTATCACCGGCTCAGAAATTGCACTCGCTATGGATGGTATCAGTACTTCCGGAATTGAGGACAGTGTTTTCCTTTCTGATGTATTACGAGTGAAATTTAAGGCTGATGACGCCAATATAAGTTATGCTGTTGGTGCCGATTCCGGTTTTGCCGCCGGAATTATTGCCCAATTTGGAGTAACTTCAGCCGGTTCTCCTTATGTTGAGGATTCACCAGATATTATCGATACAATAAATGGCAGTAAAGTACTTTTTCGTTATCCAAACACAACCAACATTGCCGGTGTGTATTATGAAGGTCCGACAGGGAATTCAGTTTTACAATCAAAGGTTGTATTTCTTGCTTTTCCATTCGAAACAATCGGGAATAAAACACACCGAACACAATTAGTTAACTCCGTATTGAGTTTTTTTGAACTTGGGACAACCGGAATTGAAAATAACGAAAGTAATTTAGTCACTGAGTTAAAGCTTGGTCAAAATTATCCCAACCCTTTTAATTCGGAAACAAAAATTGAGTTTTCTCTTCGTGATGCGGGAACAATTAGTATCGATATTGTAGATATTCTCGGGAATACCTATCAGCTTGAAATGGAGAAATTTCTCCCTGCCGGGTCACACACATTCACCTTGAATATGAATATGCTCCAAAAGAATTTTCCTTCGGGTGTTTACTTTTTTCGAATAAAACATCAAAACCGAATTTATACAACTAAGTTACTTTACCTAAAGTAGTTTCGATAAATGAAGATACTATTTTTTCAGTTATTATTTATCTCTCAATTGGTTGCGCAGGTGCATCAAAAGGGAATATTTGTCGAACCACATTCCTTTGTAAAAGATGATACACTGTTTTGTAATATCTCATTCGCATTAACATACGCTGAATTAATATTCCAGAAAGAGGGGGACGAATACCAAAGTGGAGTACGGATCTCAGTAGAAGCGAGCTCAATCAAAGATGATTTTATCAAAAGAGAGATATACGAAAGAACGATAATCACCAAAGATTATGCTCTGACAAATTCCGATGCAACTTACGAAGATATTGTTTCGGTTTCGGTAAAAGATACAGC
>CAYTLQ010000338.1:0-29474 GCA_964438715.1 uncultured Ignavibacteriaceae bacterium | reverse complement strand
AAAGATTAAAATAATTACAAATACTAAAAATATCTGACCAAATAATTAAAAATTTATGGAGTTAGTGAACAGAGAGTGTAATAAAACAGGTAGAACCAGTGAAAAAATATTTTTTCGGTTCTACCTGTTTCTTACAGACTTTCAGTTAGTGAGGCTTCGCGAAGGAGCGGGGAATCGTCCACCGCGGGAAAGCAGATTGTACGAGCTTATAGTCCGGACAGGCATTATAGGCGCCCTGCCGAGTAATCCGCCATAGTCAACATAATCTCCCGCCTTCTTACCATAAGCCGGAATAATGCGAACGGCAGTCGTCTTATCATTAATAACACCAATTGCACTTTCATCTGCAATTATACCTGCAATAGTTGAAGCAGGAGTATCGCCGGGAATTGCCACCATATCAAGCCCTACGGAACAAACAGAAGTCATTGCCTCAAGTTTTTCAAGAGAGAGGTTGCCTCTTTCAACAGCACGGATCATACCCTGATCTTCGCTTACCGGTATAAAAGCGCCGCTCATTCCTCCGACTGAGGTGCTTGCCATCAGTCCGGCCTTTTTCACACAGTCGTTAAGCATTGCAAGCGCTGCGGTAGTGCCCGGAGCGCCAACATCCTCAACACCCATTGCAATGAGGATATCAGCAATACTATCACCCTCTGCCGGTGTGGGAGCTAATGAAATATCTACAATTCCGAATTCTATACCGTGTTTTTCTGCAACTTTACGGCCCAGTAGTTCACCGGCCCTCGTAATTTTGAAAACAGTTTTCTTAATAACTTCGGCAAGTTGCTGGAAATTAACTTTTCCGGCATTTTTAATCGCATCCAGAACAACACCGGGACCGCTTATTCCAACATTTAATACTACCTCAGGCTCTGAAATTCCATGAAATGCTCCGGCGACAAAGGGATTATCTTCGACGGCATTACAGAACACAACTAATTTTGCACAGCCAATAGAATCACGGTCTCCTGTCAGCCGGGCTGTTTCTTTGATAACATCTGCCATCATGTTAACGGCATCAATATTAATACCTGCTTTTGTTGACCCGACATTCACACTTGAGCAGACTTTTTTTGTTGCAGAAAGTGCGTGCGGAATTGATTCGATGAGCGCCCTGTCGCCATGTGTAAAGCCTTTCTGAACTAATGCAGAATAGCCGGCAATATAATCGATACCAATTTCACCTGCGGCACGGTCGAGTGACTCTGCAATTTTTACAAATTCTTCCTGTCCAAATGAATCGCCCACAATTGCAATAGGGGTAACAGAAACGCGTTTATTGGCAATAGCAATACCGTACTGGCGCTCTACCTCCCGTGCGCGTTCAACATGGCGACCGGCAAGTCTTGTAATTTTATCGTATATTTTTTGTGTGGTAACAGTAATACTGCGGTCAGAGCAGTCGCGCAGGCTGATTCCCATAGTAACTGTACGGATATCGAAATGCTCGATCTCCGTCATTTTAATCGTTTCCAGAATTTCGTCAAATTCGTATGGCACGGAGTATGTTCCTTTTAATATATATAGTTAACCTAATTAAATGCGGTGCATATAGCGGAAAACATCTTCATGTTGAAGATAAATCTTTATTTTCAGTTTTTCAGCTATTGCCGACATTTCTTCCTGAAGAGATTTTAGTTCAGAGGAACAGTTGGACATATCAATAAGCATAATCATGGTAAAAAACTCCTGCATAATTTTCTGCGATATATCGAGAATATCGCAACTGCGTTCACTGAGTTTCTGTGAAATAGTACTTACGATACCCGGATGATTAACACCAAAAGCAGTGAGTATTACCCGCATGCCGCTATTTGGCGTCGAGGGGGGCAAAGTTTCGGATATTTGTTGTTGTATGTATTTTTTTACTGCATCGGGTGTGGCGTTCTCTCCTAATTCACTTATCGCTTTTAATGCAAGGGTACGAAGAGTTTCTTCAGAAACAGTCACGGCTTTTCTCCTTTAAATTCATTCTGTAAATATAAGAGAGCTTTATTAGTAATTTCACTATTTTTTTGATTTGTAAAAAGCTCGGCGTTCTGCAAATTTCCCTGATAAAACCTGAGCCATAAAAAATTTGCTACCAGTACACCATCCAATACACGATTGGCACCGAATGCCTCAACAGTAATATATATCCAAAGAGCATTCCATAAAAGCGAAAGCACACCGCTGGAATAGTTACCGGTTAGTATTTGTCCTGTACCGGGCAGAATAGCAGAATACATTTTATATAACTGTGGATTTTTTTTATTATTGTGAACTTCTGATGTAAATCGTGATAGTTCTTCCATTCCGGGTACTTCTTTAAAGTATCCGGAAGCCTTGTCCCATTCATCAGCAAAAACCATAACCCAACCACGCCAATAGGGAATTACTGCAGTAAAGCGGGAAAAGGAGGAGTCTTTTTCCAACTCCTGTAATCGTGTAAGAGCCGCAGAGCTGTTTCGGTTGAGTATGTAGAGTTTAACGATCTCAATCGAATTAAAAAATTTCAATGAATCGTTTTCTGCATATTTCAAAGCATTAAATCTGCATTGTAACGCTTCTGATATTTTTCCACCCATCCTGTATGCATCTGCCATCAGGCAAAAAGAACGATAAGCATATTTATGCTGAAGATCAAAAAATTGTAAACGGCGGCATTCGGTTATTGCATCAAAATATTTTTCTTCAGAAAAGAGTTTTTGTGCATACGAAAACTGTAGTTCGAACTTATCCTGGGCGTCTGCCCTGCAGATGTACACGAAAAACAGAAGAAGGAAATACAGGAAATATTTTTGCTGAGTCATTTTACGCCGCACGGATGTACTGTTTCTCCCTTATCGAAATAGTTATTCCTTGAAAGAAATGAATCAAAAGCCGAGTTAATGCTAAACTGCACGGAGGCATTGTAAATATGAGCCGATGCGGCAGAACCGTAAACATTACCCGCATAAAACAAAGCAAAAGCGCCTCCAAATATATAACCACGCGTTTTATGTCCGGCATTAAAATTCGTCATGCTGAGATAAACAAATAATCCATTAATTGCCAATGCCGTAAGACCATCGGAAATAAAGCCGGTGTAAATTTTCCCTGCGCCCGGCAGCAGAGCAGAAAGTGCAGCGGCTATCCACGGCGAGCGGGAAGAGGATGTATTCTTCAACCGTGCAAAATACAGGATAGAGTCTCTTTCTGCATACGGCAGCCACGGCATAATGGTATCAGGTATCGCAACTTGTGTTTCGTGTCGTATGCGATAGAATAATTCATAACGCGAGACTTCAGTGCCTTGAAGAAACAGCGAATCTTTCTCAAGTTCTCTTGTTACAAGAGAAAATTGTTCTGATGAAAATAATGAACGATATTTTTCTTCTAAAGAGCGGAGAAGTAATCCGCCTTTTGGCAACCGTAAAGCTAAAACATTTCCATTCGTAAAGTCCCCGGTGCGAAAATAGGAAACAGCAGAATAGAACAACATTGTGTCGTTGGCATCAGAGGAATAAATTTCTGCATATTCTTCTGCGGCTCTCAGATAATCAGAATTACAAAAAAGAAATCCCGCAAAGAGTTTTCGCTCTTCAATACTTCGGAAAGGAAGTGAGTTTTGAATTTGTTGAGCGCTTGCAAGAGAAACAGCAAGAACGACTAATGATAAATATTTCATTTCTGTTTTACAAAAGAACCGGGTTTACGATAGGTAATATCCTCAGGATTAAGTGTATAAGATGAGGGGTGATCGTAGTATCGTTTTCTGTTTATATCTCTGGCATAATGCTTATCTCGTTCAAATACATTAGTATCTCTCGTGAAGCGATCGAAAAACATTAATACTCCCTGAACAGGGTTTGTCATGCGAATAGATTCTACAAGAAAAGTACTGCACGAAGGATGAAAAGGACAACGATCCCCGTCGGGGTCGGATATAAAGAACCAATACCCTATTATTACAACTTTCGCAGCCGCTTTAAGAATATTTGTTTCATTGATTGAAAAATCCCGCTTCTTTTCAGCTCCTGGTACAAGATATGTTGGAGGATTTTTCTCCCAACGGGCATTGTCGGTTTGTCCTGCAGAAAAACCGGATAACAGAGAAACTAAAATGATAAAGCGGATGACAGTTAATTGCATCGAAGTATTTCAGAATAGTAAGGGCGGTATAAAATTTTCAAAAATAAAAGTGTTAAAATAAAACTACTATACCGCCCAATAATTAATTATGAATGCAGAAGGGAACGGGCAATAACGATCTTTTGAATTTCTGAAGTGCCTTCATAAATTTCGGTAATTTTGGCATCACGGAGGTATCGTTCTACAAGATATTCCCGCACATATCCGTAACCGCCGTGAATCTGAATAGCGTCAAGAGCATTTTCTACGGCAACTTTTGAGGCATATAGCTTTGCCATTGCAGACTCCTTCACATAATTTTTATGAGCGTCCTTTAATGCTGCAGCCTGAAGAGTCAGGAGTTTTGCCGTCTCAAGTTTTACAGCCATATCAGCTAATTTAAACTGAATTGCCTGATGATTTGCTATTTCGGTTCCAAAGGCTTTACGCTGTTTTGCATATTTAAGTGATGCATCGAGAGAAGCCTCTGCTATACCCAACGCCTGCGATGCAATACCAATACGACCGCCATTAAGGGTGTTCATTGCAAAGTTAAATCCTTTTCCTTCTTCCCAGATAATATTTTCGGCAGGTACACGACAGTTGGTAAATGTTAATGAGCAGGTATCCGAACTTCTGATGCCAAGCTTGTCTTCTTTTACACCATGCTCAAATCCGGGTGTTCCCTTTTCAACCAAAAAGGCAGTAATTCCCTTATGAGCTTTAGCTTTGTCAGTTTGTGCCATAACGATAAAATAGTCGGCGGAATGACCGTTAGTAATCCAGTTTTTTATACCGTTTATTACCCAGTAATCGCCGTCCTTTTCAGCGTAAGTATGTTGGTTTGTAGCATCACTGCCCGCTTCAGGTTCAGAAAGGGCAAAGGCACCTAATTTTTCGCCTTTCGCAAGTGGTACAAGATATTTTTGCTTTATAAAATCAGAACCATATTGTTCAAGTCCCCAGCAAACTAAGGAATTGTTGACCGACATAATAACACCAACACTCGCGTCAACTTTTGATATTTCAATCATTGCCAGCACATAACAAATGGAATCCATTCCTGCTCCGCCATATTCAGGCGATACCATCATACCAAGGAAGCCAAGCTCTCCGAGTTTTTTAACTATATCAGCAGGAAATTGGGCATTTTTGTCACGCTCAACGGCGGTAGGTGCAATTTCTTTTTCCGCAAAATCACGGGCGGTTTGTTGAATCATTAATTGGTCTTCAGTGAATTCAAAATTCATTTGTTCTCCTGTACAGGTAATTGGAGTGATACATACTTATTACTACAAAAATTGGACTTTCCCGCCAATTTTCCAAAAAATGAACGATTTTTATAAAACAGTCTCCTGCACATTAAATGAAATTCCTGAATATTTCATCGCAGACGGCATACCCCCAGCGTGAGAGTTTAATAGTTTGCTCATCCCGAATAATATATCCGCGGGATATTAAATCGGAGATGTAATTTTTATTTACCTTATACCATTTATCTCCAAACCGTCTTTCTAATTCTGAGAGGTTTAATCCACTGCCTCTCAGTAAAAGCATGGTATATTCGGTTAACTGTTGATTCTCATCAAGTATTTCCTCTGATGCAACTGCATGTCCTCTTTCAGTCATTGCAAGTTGGTAAAGTGTAAGAGAAGAAATATTCCACCAGCGTTTATTGTTCATAAATGAATGTGAGGATGTACCAAAAGAAAGGTAATTATCGTATTGCCAATAGTGATTATTATGTCTGCACTGAAATCCGTCTTTTGCAAAATTGGAAACCTCATATTGTATAAAACCGGCCCCTTCTAAATATTCTATAGTTGTTTCATACAATTCTGCGTCGTGGTCATCGTCCTGTATTTTTACTTTTCCATCAAGAACCATTTTGTTGAGTATAGTGCCTTTTTCAAGAATCAGGCTGTAGGCGGAGATATGTTTTATCGGGAGCTCTGTTGCCTGAATCAGATTATTACGCCAAGCTTCTTTTGTCTGACCGGGAAGATTAAAAATAAGGTCAATGCTAAGATTTTGAAATCCGGCTTCAACGGCGGCAGTAACTGTTTGTTTCGCAGTTGCGGAGTCATGTATTCGTGTGAGAAACCTGAGGTCATTCTCATCAAAAGATTGAATACCAATACTTATTCTGTTTATTCCTGCATTCCTGAATTGCTCAAGTTTGTTTCTGTTCACAGTGCCGGGATTTGTTTCAAGTGTTATTTCTGCATCAGGTAAAATCACAAAGTTGCTTTTCAGCGCTGTAAGTATTTCGGTTATATACTCTGCCGACATATATGAGGGTGTTCCGCCGCCAAAAAAAATACTATCAAAAACATGGCTATTTCCGTATTTACGGGCATAATAAATCATTTCCTTTTGCAGTGCGCTAAGGTAGTTTTCTGCATTATCATCTTTTATAATTGAGTAAAAATCACAGTAGATGCACTTATGGTCACAAAATGGTATATGTACATAAATTCCTGATGTAGTGGTAGAAGTATTACTCATTTTGGGATGGATAATCGGAATAATTCAAGAATATAAATCACGAAAATTTCAGTTGTTTATTGTATGCAGATAGAAATATATCGGCTACTTAAATAATTATTTGTCGATATTACATCTGCTATTTTCTTCATTGCAAAATGGAAAAATGAAGAATCACAGAAAAAAAACAGATAAAATATTAATCCTTAATGACCATAATTACACGAAAGATGAAGATCATCTTCCCATTAGTTCCCTCGCGCTGTTCAGCGCTGATTCGGTAATAACTTCACCACTGAGAAGTTTAGCAACTTCCTTCACTCGTTCTTCATCATTAAGAATTCTAAACCGGCTGAATGTTCTGCCGTTTTCAGTTGCCTTTTCTGCGACAAAATGCCTGTCAGCCAAACCGGCTATTTGTGGGAGATGAGTAATAGAAATTATCTGATGATATGCGGCAAGATTTTTTAATGCCTGTCCTACTTTTTGTGCTATTCTGCCGCTTACACCGGTATCTATTTCATCGAAGACTAAGAGAGGTAATTTATCACTTTTTGCTAATATTGTTTTCATTGCCAGCATTATTCGCGATACCTCTCCTCCTGAAGCAACCTTTGCTAACGGCTTAAGGTCCTCACCGGCATTAGCAGAGAGGAAAAACTCAACTACATCAAAACCGTTCTCGTTATATTTATAATAATTCCCATTGGATTCAAGTCCTTCGCCATCTTCTGATTCAACAGGGGTAAAAACTGTAGAAAAACGCGCATGCATAATTCCCAATTCTTTAAGAGCAGAAACTATTTGTTTCGATATTTTTTCAGAGGCTTTTTTTCTGGTCTCGGAGAGTTTTTGTGCGGCAATTCCGGCAGATTTTTTCAACTGTTCAAGTTCTTTTTTTAACGCAGAAACCGACTCTTCAAAATTATCTGCAAGCAGGCTCTCCTCCCGTGCCTTTTCATATACAGCGAGTACCGACTCAATGCTTCCGCCGTATTTCTTTTTTAAGGAATTAATTGCAGAAATTCTCGTTCGCAAAAAGTCGAGTTTCGCGGGTTCCAAATCAATTTTGTTTTTGTAATCTCTCAGTACAGCAGTTACATCGCTCACAGCAACCATCGCTGATTCAATCTCTTCAAGAGCCTCGTTAAATGAGGGATCAATTTTTGCAAGCTCCTGAAGATTGGTTTTTGCCTGACCAAGTAAATCGTAAGCGGATCTTTCCTCGTCATATAATATGTTATAAGCTGACTCACAATGTTCTAAAATTTGTTCTGAATTTTCTAAGATTTTCAGCTCTGCGGACAATTCTTCATCTTCGCCCTTCTGAGGATTTACAGTCTCAATTTCCTTCATCTGGTGATAGTATATATCCTTGCGCTCCCGGAAATTTTCTGCCTTTTCATAAAGCTGTTGTAATTCTTTCTTTACCAACAGAAGCTTTTTATATTCATTCCGGTAATTCTCGAGCTGATGTTCATTCTGGGCAAATTCATCGAGCATTTCAAGATGTGTATCCTTTCGTAAAAGCGATTGATGTTCATGTTGCCCATGCAAATCAACTAAATAATCTCCTGCTTCCTTTAATACCGATAGAGCTACGGGGGTATCATTCAGGAAACACCTGCTTGTTCCTTTTGCAGAAATTTCCCGGCGCACAATAAGTTCATCACCGCCTTCTATCTCATTCCCGGAAAGTATGCGACGGATTTTATTATTATTGGAAATATCAAAAATACCCTCCACAATTGCCTTTGCGGCATCTTTCCGGACTACCTCTGCAGACGACCGTTCACCCAACAGAAGCCCAAGAGCATCCAACAGAATAGATTTTCCTGCACCTGTTTCACCGGTAATAATATTTAGTCCGGCTTCAAATGCTATCGATATTTCTTCAATGAGTGCATAATCTTTTATAAAGAGGGACTTTAACATCTCTGATTGAAAATAACTGCTTACAAAATTTTTGTCTTATACAGTAGTAAACCGGAGAGGGATTTCCCATCGATAATCCGGTTATTTTTTATCATACGGTCAATTTCATCTAAAGAAAACTCAAATGATTCCATACCGAACTCGCCCTCCTCACGATCGTGGTCGCCGGGTTTAAGTTCGTGTGCGTAGAAAATGTGAAGTATTTCAGTACAAAATCCCGGAGTTGTTGCGATAGTACCAAGTTTCTCTACTTTACCGGCAGAATATCCTGTTTCTTCTTTTAATTCCCTTACGGCACAAATAAGCGGATCTTCGCCGTGGAATAACTTACCAGCCGGTAATTCTAATAAAAACTCATCCAAAGGGTATCTGTATTGGCGGACGAATACGATTTTTCCTTCTGCCGTTACCGGTACAACAACAGCACCCCCCGAATGCATTGCCACCTCGCGGATACCGGTATTTCCACTGTCATAGGCAATCTCATCTACACGCAGGTCAAATACTCTTCCGCGGAATATGACTTCGGATTTTGTTACCGTAAAATTATGTCGTTTCTCTATGTCTAAACCCCCAAACAGTTAGTCTTCGTAATACGGAATTAATTCACTGCCAAGATATTTTAGCAGAGCGGTTATTACTCCGAGATCGTCAAGATACCCAACTAATGGTGTTAAATCGGGAATTGAGTCAATCGGTGAAATAAAATAGATGAGTGCGGCAACAACAATTGTTTTCCGATACCATGAAACCCTGTTATCTTTCATGTAACGATATAGCGCAACTATATCGCGTGCGAAGGAAAGTTTCTTCCCGATTTTTTCTAATTTATACCAAAGATTTTCTTCTACAAATTGTGCTTGACGATGATAGCGTTTTTCGGGCGTCGGCTCGTCACCGTAATCTATCTCCCGCCACTGTAAATCATGTTGATCCATAGTTTTCTCGTTTATTTTCTATGCGTCCTGAACCAATCGAATACCGTTGTCCACCATAGTTTTGCATTTTGCGGCTTAGCAACAAAGTGAGTTTCATCTGGAAAATATAAAAATTTACTCTCAATACCCAATCGTTGTAAAGATGTAAATAACTGAAATGCCTGCTCTTCCGGTACTCTGAAATCATAAGCGCCATGCACTACGAGAACAGGGGTTTTGCAGTTTTGAATATACCGATGAGGAGAAAAATTTTCATATAATTTTCGGTTACTCCACGGTGTACCTTTGTTTTCCCATTCCGGAAACCACAGCTCTTCGGTAGTGCCGTACATACTCTCCAGATTAAATACTCCTGCATGTGAAACTAGGGCATTGAATCTGTCGGTATGTCCTGCAATCCAGTTAATCATGTAACCACCGTATGATGCTCCGGCGGCGAAAGTGTTATTTTTATCGATAAATGAAAAATTTTTTACTACATAATCGTAAGAGTTCATCAGATCGGTATAAACTTTTCCGCCCCAATCGCCCGAGATCTCATCGGTAAATTTTTGTCCATAACCGGTACTGCCGCGGGGATTAGTTGCAACGACGACATAACCTTCTGCCGCAAACATTTGTACATTCCAGCGGTAATGAAACTCATCACTCCATGCACCCTGCGGACCGCCGTGAATGAGAAATATCATAGGGTATTTTTTCGTGGCATCGAAAAACGGCGGCTTGATAAGAATTGACTGAACCGGTGTACCTCCAGCGCCTTTTACAGTAAATGTTTCAGCCGGATTCATCTCTATTTGATTAAGTCGTGACTGATTTATAGTTGTTAACTGTTGCTCTGTTGTGGTTGCTATGTCAAGGCTGAATAATTCAAATGGCAGAGTGGTTTTTTGTTTTTTATAAAATAGTTTAGTGCCCGAATTATTAATAAGGATATTTGAATTCATACCTTTTTCGAGTACTATCTCATAACGGTCAGTCAGCACATCGATACGATAGATAGTCTCGTTGATACTGTTTTGTGCAGTAAAGTAAATATATTTTCCGTCAGGTGACCAAATAATTTCCTGAGCAGAACGATCGAGATTTTTTCCCAGTTCACGAGTTATCCCTTTTTCACGGTCATAAATCATAATCCGCTGTTTATCGGCTTCAAAACCTGCTCTTGCCATCGAGCAATAGGCAATATATCTTCCATCGGGAGAATATACAGGCTGATTGTCATTTCCCGGGCTGACAGAAATTTTTCTCAAAGGACTCTTTTTGCCTTCCTTATAGTCAGAAAGTGTAAGCAAAAATATTTCATTATTTGTACTAAGTGCCAGTACTTTATCCGGATTCATTGTAAAAGCAACTTCAGCGCCGTCGGGTGAAAATGTGAAATCTTTTGTGGAATAAAGAGCAATCGGGGGAACATCGGAAGTTGAATGAGCTGTTAGATCGATATATTTATCCGAACCGATTTCATGAAAAAAAAGATGGCTTCTTTTTTCTCCACGCCAGTTATTCCAATGACGATACATGAGCTCTGTAAAAATACTCGCTTTCACTTTACTGTTTTCTTTTGCCTTGTCGCGTGTTTCATTGCACTCCATTGTAGAGCACTCAGGGTAAACAGATGAAACAAAGAGAATATTTTTTCCATCCCGTGACCATGTATAATCATTAATGCCGCTGTAGATATCGGTAACTTTCTTTGCTTCGGATCCATCGAGATTGCATAAGTACAATTGGCTCTCGAGTATGTAAGAAATCTTTTTGCCATCAGGAGTAAATTTGGGAGCGGTTTCATTTTTTTCACTGTTGACAACAGGTTTTAATCCGCTTCCATCGGTATTAATAATGTAGATATCAGTATTGCCTTTATTTAGGTCCATGCTATAGGAAGCGAGCGTGAAGACTATTTTATCGCCGGCGGGGCTTAACTCTGCAGTGCCCACCCTTTGCATAGCCCACAGGTCTTCAATTGTTAGAGCACGCTTTTGCGGGAATAAGGTAACTATAGCGCAAAGAATGATTACAACTGTTTTTCTCATTAAATCCTCATTAATATAAAGTTTAAAATTACAGATTTTATATCATAAAAAATGCGTGAAAGTGATTACCTTCATTTTAAATCGGAAAGTAAATTAAATGGGTAATTCTCTACCCCGGTCTAATAAAAATCCTTAAGCAGATAAATACCTGAATATTCAGAATAAGCATTATCTGCTATTCAGATGTATGGAATTAGCGGCTTCAGAGAGTGGAAAAAATAAAAAAGCCGTGGTGTAATTGCCACGGCTTATATTTTAATTCAAATAAAAATCAGAATCTTCTGTCTTTTTGGGTTTTATTGTATTTGTAAGAAACCTTTACCCAACGATAAGGGTCACTAGGACCGGTACCTCCGCCGGTAGCAGTAATTTTCAGTTTTGTATAGTGGAGATCATTATCATAGAGGAAAGAATATGTTGTAAGAGTAAACGGCTTTTTAGTGGTCCAGTTTGTATCGGAGCTTGAATATGTGAAACTTGCCACGCCATCGGTGAGACTGGTTCCTGTAACATTGTTATAAAAGTCGGTATAACGAAGTGTTGTCGGAGCCGGAGTGCGAAGATGTTGACTCTTGAGATCAAGAGCAGTTCCACCTGTACCATCGAGGAAAATATCGGTCTCTGCGCCGTTAGAGTTACCGGGTGTACCGGTGGAAAGATCGAGACCGGAAAAACCGGTAGCTTCTCTCTCAAACAACTGAATATCGAAAAACTCTTCTATGAGAAGAGGATTGGCAGTTAAAGTAATTGTTTTTGTAACAGTGTTCGTACCGGTAACATTTACGGTAAATGTTGTGTCTTTATGGTTTTCAAGTTTCAGCGTAATGTCATAATTACCTGAAGCAAGACCGGTAAGACTATCGGGAGTAACTTTTCCGGTATTAGTTGTTCCTCTCCAGATTTGTGCACCTGCCGGTGTGGAAACTAATTTAATGACGCTTTTACTTTCAGCAACCGGTGTCGGATCTGTAGAGTCGTCGCAGGCAGTGAATACCACTCCAAGCGTAAAGACAATGACTAATGCTAATAATTTTCTCATATTAAATAGTGCTCCTTATTATTATTGTAACTTCAATTTAACATCATAAGTGGTTTTGGGGTTTTGTTTGAGGATAAATTTCCCGGTGAATGATTTCATATCAGCAGACAGGGTACCCTCATACTTTCCGGCGTCTTTGTTGTCCACAACATCTTCAAATGTCATGGTTAATGCTTTTGGGTCTATTGTACCTTTAACTTTGCTGACCAATGCCTTTGCCCATTTTACCGAAGTTTCGCCTTCAAATTCATTTCCGGTTTGTTTTGCAATGGTAAGAGTCATTGACTTATTCCAAAATGTGCCTTTCCATGTACCTTCTACTTTCACAGCAGGCGCAGCGGGTTCAGCGGGTTTTGTTGTATCAACAGCAGGCTGTTTCTGTTCTGTTGGTTTATCGATTGTCGGCGGGTTATCAACCTGTTTTTCGGTTTTTTGTTCACATCCCGTAAAGAATGCAAAAACTATAAACAGAACGATTAATAATCCTGCTTTTTTCAGTTCATTTATCATCAGGAACCTCCTTTGGTTTAATAATTTTCAAGAGATCAATGCTTGGGGATTTATAACTTAAATATACGAATCTTATTTGCAGTGAAAAACACAAAAAATTTTAAAATAGAGTTAACCGTTTTTATGTGAAATACCACTGTTTATGAGCAACAATTGGTCCGTTAAGATTGGTAAAGAAATCAGATAGTGTACTTTTCGATTATATCATCAGGAATCCGTACAGGTCTGCCTGATTTTAAACTAATCATAGTATAGAGGAAGTAACCCTCTGCGGCAATTTTCTGTGTTTCTTTGTTTACAATGGAGAAAGAAACCTTTGACTGTGCTCCGTTAAAGTCCTCAAGACGGGTACGCACAATAACTTTATCATCGAGTTTAATTTCCCGTTTAAAGTCTATATGAATACTGCTTGTAACCCAATTGAGCCCGCGTTCATGAAACTCTTTCATGGACATTTTATAATTATTTTTCATTTGTTCAAAGCGGGCATATAAAACATAATCGATATACTTTGAACTATGGAGATGATTATTTAGGTCAATATCGTCCGGACGGACGCTGATTTCCGTTTCGAAAGTTGAATACATTAGTTGGTCTCCGTTGAATCTTTTTTATCTATTCTTCATCAAACATAATGCTTTTATTGCAGAGGTTAAAAAATAATGAAGAAAGTTCTACAAACTGCGCGAAAATTATTACCTGTACTAATTGGTGCCGTAGCCGGTTTTGCATATTATTATTTTATAGGTTGTCATTCAGGAACCTGTCCGATAACCAGTAATCCGTATATCAGTACAGGATACGGCGCTATGATGGGAGTAATTTATATGTTGCCCACCAAAAAAACACAAAAAAGTGAAAATGATGTAACAGAGAGTAAAAATGAACAAGTATAGTAAAGATGTTTTAATAGAAGATTTGGTTCGGGAAGTTCCCGATGCGGTAGAATATCTTATGAAAAAAGGGATACGCTGTCTGCGATGCGGTGAACCTATATGGGGTACGCTTGAATCGGCAGCCCGTGAAAAGGGATTTTCTGAATCGGATATAAACACATTTGTTACCGAAATCAATAAACTATCCTCTCCAGAGGAAAAATAATCTTTAAAGTACTTGACAAACGAAAATATTTTTTTTAAGTTTACTTTAAAAAATAAAGTACTTTATATGAATTTAACAGAACAACAAGAGGCTGATGAGCTACGGTTTATTAAAAAGGTAATAAGCGATAGCAGGCGAAACTTCTTCGATAATGGTATGGGCTACATTGTATGGGGTATTATAGTCTTTATCGGGCTTGTTACTGAATTTTTAATCAGAAAGAACGGGATTACGGGATTTGGTTATTACTTTTGGGCGGTACTAATTGGCGGCGGTTGGATATGGAGTTTTTTCTACTATTTCAGAAAAAACAGACGCTCCCGTGCAACGGTATTTGCCGGAAAAATTATTGGGGCTGTGTGGTTTGCGGCAGGATTTGGAATGACTTTATTTGGTTTTGTTGTTTATCCTTCAGGTGCTTTTCAACCGGTTTTCATAAGCCCGTCAATTTCAATTATTCTCGGAATCGCGTATTTCATCAGCGGAGTAATTTATGACTATAAACCGATAAAATATGTTTCCTATGGATGGTGGGCAGGAGCAGTGTATATGTTTTATTTTCCCGGATTACACTCAATTCTGGTGATGGCTTTTATGATGCTCTTCTTTCAGGTTATTCCGGGAATTATGCTTTACCACAGATCGAAAAAAGAAATTGGATAATTTGTGTCGGATTTTGATTATCAGCAGTTGGATGATATAATCCACTCCCGAATTCGTCTCGCCATTATGGCAGTGCTATTAAGTGTTGAGTTTGCAGATTTTACTTACTTAAAAGAACAGGTAAATACCACAGATGGAAATCTCAGTGTACATATAAAAAAACTGGAAGATGCCGGATATATTACCGTTACAAAAGATTTTGTTGATAGGAAACCTCGTACGATTTGTAAAATTTCTTCTAAAGGCAGACAGGCATTCGAAATTTATGTCAGTCGTTTGGAAAAACTATTGGGGAAGTAAAAAATTTTTTATTCACTTACTTTATTTTTTAAAGTTCTTTATAATCATCAAAGGAGAGTTATGAAAAAGGTTCTTTTATTATTCGTTCTGTTATTTGCCTATTCTATAGAAGCGCAACAGATTTCTGAAAAAATTGAAGCGCTAAAGTCAAGGATACGCACTGCCAATAATTTCTATCAGGCAGATGTAATGTCGGCAATAAAAGGTGAGTTGAAAACTCTATATGAATCTTCAAACGGAAACAAAGAGGCTTTATATTATCTGGCATACACAGAATATAAATTGCTGGAAATGAACAGGGGAAAAGGCGATGAGAAAGGCTTCGCTAGCCTTGCAGAAGAAGCTGAAAAGTATGCAAGAGAGCTATTTCCGATTGAGGAATTTGCATCGGAAGCAAGGGTGTTGGTTGCAGGTATTTATTTAATGCGAATTGCAAACAACTGGACTGAGGCAATTTCGCTTTCTCCTGCGTTTTATTCTTTATTAGAGGAAGCAGAGCAAAAAACACCCGAGAATCCCAGAGTGTATCTTATTCGGGGAATAATGAAATATAATACCCCAGAAATGTTTGGCGGTAACCGCGATGAAGCAATTGCCGGCTTTAATAAATCAATATCATTATGTGAGAAAAACAGTAAGAAAAATATTTTTGTTCCGGAATGGGGATGCCTTGAGGCTCTCGCCTGGATTGGTAAAGCATATATGGAGTCGGAGAGTTATTCAACTGCTGATTTTTATTTCAAAAAAGCACTGGAAATTGAGCCGGATTTCGGTTGGGTTAAATACAAATTGTTACCGGAATTGAAAAAGAAAACAAAATCTGTTGAGAAAGAGTAATATGAAAACATCAATAATTTTAATCTCATTGCTACTAATAGTACAACTGCAGGCTCAGCAAACTGAACTCAAAGGAAAGGTGCTGGATTATTCCGGTAATCCGTTACCCTTTGTTACAGTGTTTATTGAAAATAGCAGTGACGGTGCTATTACCGATACTGAAGGATTGTTTAGGTTTACAACAAAGAAGACGGGACGAATTACTCTCAACGCTACATTGATTGGCTACAAAAAAGCTCATATACAGGTTGAAATTGGTAAAGACGATACAGATATAGAACTGAGACTTGAGGAAACAGTCCTCGTGATGAAAGAGGCAGTAGTTACGGCCAGTTCGTTCGGTTCGGCCAAGGAAAAGGGAATTGTGCTAAACAAAACAGATATATTAATGACACCAGGAGGTGCGGCAGATATTTTCCAATCACTTAAAACACTGCCCGGTCTCACTCAGGTTTCGGAGAGTGCAGAGCTTTATGTGCGTGGCGGCGACCCAATTGAAACAATAACCATTATTGACGGAGCTGTAATGTATCATCCTTTTACTTTAGAATCGGGATATGGCGGACTATTTTCAAATGTGAAAACCAATTTCGTGAAGGGATTATACTTTTCCAGTGGAGGCTTTTCTGCCAAATATGGTAATGCGCTTTCAGCTGTTGTAGATATAGAGACAAAATCTGCTCCGGAAAAACGGCAGATAAACATGGGGCTATCGCTTGCAAATGCTTCACTATCAGCGGATATACCCTGGGTATCCGGTTCAATAGGAACGCTAATCGAATTCGACAGAAGTTTTACTGCACCGATTTTTTTTGTTAACGGAGGTCAGGAGAGATTTACGCAAATGCCTGTAACACAAAATGTAACGGTAAGTAATACATGGCAATATTCGAAATCGGGGAAAATTAAAATTTTAACAATCAGAGCATCTGATGATCAGGGTGTTAAAGTGGATAGGGCAGAATATGCCGGAACATTTTCAGGAAAGTCAGAGAATCTGTTTAATGTTTTTCAATGGTCAGATATTCTGTCATCTTCGCTTTTTTTAAAATTTTCTGCTTCACACAGTACACATAATAATAGCTGGAATCTTGGTGTACTCGATCTCGATAAAGAGGACGCAATGTTAACTGCCCGTGCAGATTTTGATATGACATTATCAAAAGAAAGCAGAATTAAATTTGGTGCAGAAGCCGGGCAAAGGAAATTGTTTTATAAAGGTAGTGTCCCTGAAAACAATTACGACATAAGACCTGAAGCAGAGAGAACAATACTTGATGAAAGAATAACCGTGCAAAGGTACGGTGTTTATACAGAGTATGAGAGAATAAATCTGTTAGGTATTCAAAATGTATCAGCAAGTATTGGAATTCGGGGGGATTTTATACCTTCACCCGAACTACATTGGATAAATCCACGATTAAGTATCGGCTATACTTTTACAAAAGCATCAAAACTTATGGCGTCCTTTGGAATATTTAACCAAATGCCGGATCCGCGATTGATGGTGGCTGAGGATGGAAATCCAAACTTAAAATCAATGAAGGCATATCATTATATCGCTGCTTATGAATTAGCAAACGACGAAAACAACTCAATGCGTATTGAAATTTACAGAAAGGTTTATGATAACCTGCCTGTAGAAGACAAACTGCTACACTATTCTTCAGACGGTTATGGCAGTGCAAACGGACTCGACATAATCATAAAAAACAAAACAGATTTTGGATTTGAGGGGTGGCTTTCGTATGGTTACATAAAAAGCAAAAGGTATTGGATGGATTACAACAGAGAACTTCCATCTACAAGCGATATAACACATAACCTGACATTAATACTAAAGTATTTTATTACTCCTCAATGGCAAACAGGAATAAACCTGAAATATGCAACCGGCAAGCCTTTTACACCGGTAACATCAGCCGAATGGAATTCTATTTATAATATTTACACACCCGTATATGGTGAAACAAATTCTGACCGATTTCCCGAATACAAGCGGCTTGACCTGCGGGTTACTCATTTTTCAAACATTTCGGAGTCTCTGAGATTTATTTTCTTTGTTGAAGGATTAAATATTTTTAATCTTAACAACATATTTGGTTATTACTATTCTCCCGATTATAAGATGAAAAAAGAAATAGAAAGCTATTTCGGCAAAAGGACAATTGTTTTTGGAGTTAATGTTATTATGTAAATGATGGATAAAAAGATAATTGATAAATAACAGTCAGCAATTTATGTTTTACAAAATAATCAAGTAATTCTTGGCATTATAGCTCTGCGTGACTAATTTTACACTGCAACAAAAAAATATTCATTACCTAAAAAACAGGAGCAAAAATGCCCATTAGAAAAGCAAAAGCTGAATGGTCAGGTGATTTATTATCGGGAAAAGGAAACCTCGCAACAGAAACGGGTTCGTTTAACGGTCAGTATTCATTTTCTTCCCGCTTTGAAGAAGGAACGGGAACAAATCCTGAAGAACTCATAGCCGCGGCACATGCAGGATTTTACTCAATGGCGTTATCAGCCGGACTTGCAAAAGGCGGATATAAACCTATAAGCGTAAAAACAGAAGATCAGGTTTATATCGAAAAACTTGAAGAAGGCTTCAGAATAACAAAAATAGTAGTAAACTGCGAAGCAGTGGTTGAAGGAATAGATGAGGCAACATTCCAGACCTATGCAGAAAACACAAAAAACACTTGTCCGGTTTCAAAGGCGTTAACCGGTACAACATTCGAGCTTAACGCAAAATTAGTACAATAACAAAACTGTTGCCGTACCACTACCATCAGTGGTACGGCAGAATTAAATAGGCCTGCCATTCAAGAAATTATAGATAAATTGGTTTATTTGAAATTACGGTTGTTTCTAAACTTTTAACAGCTTCGGAATAATCAACCTCCAACGCTTTGAAAGCAATATCAATAGGGGGTTTCACTATTTTTTTTGCATAGCTGTCCAAAATAAAACGGGGTAAAGAAGAGATTCTTAAATATTAAGCTATTATATGAGAAAACAGTAGTGGTTTCAGACAGTTTTCGCGTCTATCCCCCACATCTGATAGAAAGTCAACTGCCCATTTTGTCGGATTTCCTCATCCTGATGCCAAAATCGTTTGTTTAACCAATACTTTAAATCCGTCTTTACAAACAGGTTAATCCTCAGAAAATTAATTAAATTTGACAGATTCCAATTGAATTGAGCCTTTTCTTTAAGATACTTAAGCAATAGTATCGTTATCAATGCTATCCAAATCTGTATCCACATAGCATTCTCGCTTGTAGCAATAAAAGAATTGATTTTCAGATGTTGTTTCAGTTCTTTGAAAAAAATCCCGATGCTCCGGCGCTGCTTATATAGCTCTGCCACAGTTTCTGCTGCCAAAGGTAAATTGTTCGTTAATAAAATAATTACCCTGTTCTGTTTTGCATTATAGATTGCCAAACGCCTGAGCTATACCTGATATTACTCCTTGACTCTACTTCTGTAAGTTCATTTCCATCTTTTATTATATGCTGAACATCTTTCCAGGTAAGATTGTTTTCAGCTACCGTGACATAATTTCTCCAATCTCTAAGACGAGTGACAAAGAAAATAGTATTTATTGTCCATTCCCAAAACATCTTAAACGATTGATACCCTCGATCCATTTCTACAACACTATACTTCGGAAGGGTCATTTGGCGGGCGTGCTTTACATCAGAGTGTTTGCATGTTGTCATAAAAATATATGAAAGCATACATCCGTCAGAATCAAGAAGGGTATGAATCTTCATTGCTCCTTTTTGATTTCAGTAGGTGGCCCCCACTCAAATACTTTCAGGCACAGATTTATCACTGTGTTAACGAGCATAAATATTTTACAGTCGATATCCTCAAACTGCTTCCTTTGCAGATATTTCTCATTACTCTGTAAATAGTCTTTCAATTTATGTAGAGTTCTCTAAACATCTGCCAGTTACGATGTTCATTAATGTATGAGATAATAAACCGACCTGGGATTTTCTTCTGTAAACCCACATGACTTGCATTCCCTGTCATTGATCTGAGTCCGTTACTGATGTCTCGGACAGAATATGCCTCGGCAAAAAGGCAGAATAACATAGACACCAGAAGCGTCCAGCTATTTATTCCTTTTGAGTGTTTTAAGTCTTATTTTTAACTACTGTTGAATTAAAAATTGAGCGTTGAAGTAAGTACAGTATTTAAGAAAAAAAAGTTACAATTGCCATAGACTACCTCGCACAATTTTATGTTTGTTAAACAAATTTACGGCTTTGGTTAAATACCCATCCTTATTGGGGTAGTCTTTTTTTTATCGTTTTGGACGGATGTGAAGGATAAGTACAACTTTTGGAATTTAGAGGATAAAATCCCTTTTACGGAAAAGACTTTTTGATATTTGATATGGCAAATATGCCCATATACATAATGAGCAAAATAAAATTACGGTAGTAAAAAAGCTACCAAGATGCAAATGATAAACCGCAGCAGTATAACCCATCAATGCTGCAATATCAAATTGCAGAAGCAGGATAATTCTTCCGACATCAACGGGATTTAATAGGGTGACAAAAAGTATTAGGCTATCAACTGGATAATCTTTAAGTATGTAGGATACGATTAATATTCCGATATCGTAGAAAATGAATGAAAATAACCAGAACCCAATCACAAGTAAAAGGCCTTTAGCCCTATCACTGAATATGAATGCTGCAAGAAACGCTATCCCGATGAAAATCTGATTCAGAAGGATTGATGATACAAAAAATACAATCAGCAAATCCAGAGCAATTCTATAAGAATGGTAATTAAGTGCTACAGGGAGCCCGACGCCAATCAGCATGGTTGCCGTGAGTGTTATTGATAAACTTAAGTAAAGCCCATTAAAGATATCCCTTCTTCGGACCGGCTGTGATAGCAGAAGCTCAATAAACGGCTTCTCATTATTTAGAAATGTAAGCCCAAAAAAAAGTGATATTACAGGGATTATAAGTAATATGAAGTTGAAAAGGCTTAATATTACCTTCTCACCTTTATTCTCTAGCAGAAAGAGGCTCTCGCAAATTACGAAGTAAAAAATCGAGAAGAGGATTGTCCATTTGGAACGAGTAAGATTCCTTAGCTCATAAAAAGTAATCTTTGAGAATCTATTCACTCTTTACCTTCCTGAACATTTCTTCAATCAGTCCAGAGATTTTGTGGCTTGAAGATTTATTTATTTCTTCCGAGCTAAGTTTAAATCTCAATTCACCCTCATCCAGCATAATTAAGTCATCAGTAAGCTCTTCTATTTCGTCAATAATGTGCGAAGTGAGTAGTATGGTTTTACCATTATTTCTTTCTCTTTTAATCTTGTCTTTTAGTATTTTGCAGGTAAGGGGGTCAAGGCCTGCCGTAGGTTCATCAAGGATAATAAGCTCGGGGTTAAAATGGAAAGCAATAATAGCATTAAGTTTTTGTTTATTTCCGCCAGATAACGAATGAAATGGTTTTTCAAGCTCAGAATAGAATTCAAAATCTGACAAAAGAGCTTCGTCATAATTTATGTAGCCGCTTCTCAGTGATTTAATAAGGTCAATTATTTCTATCGGCTGAAGGTTTTCAGGAAATGCGGGTTTTTGAGCCATATATCCTATTCTCTCCCTATAGGATGCGCCCCCGTTTATAGGTTTCCCGTCAAAGTAAATTTTGCCTTCATTAATCTTGACAAATCCCAGAATACATTTCATAAGAGTAGTTTTACCTGAGCCGTTCGGCCCAACAATGGTAGTAACTTTGCCTTGCCTAAATTCATAGGAAAATCCGGTTAACGCCCTGATTCGGCCGTAATATTTGCTGATGTTTTCAATACGGATCAATTTAATTTCTTCATACTTGGTGAACTATCCACTAATTTTTCAGGAGTTAGAACGGGAAAAATTCTTTCTGTGTAATTCATAAGTTCTACCAGAAAACTTCTTAATAAAAGTAAAGCGGCAGAATTTTTTTCAATAAGAAGGGAGTATAAAGTAACCGGGTGATGAGGGACATCACCGATTCCGTCTTTATTTAGGTCATATCCCTTATACTGGCTCCAGTAATTGTTCTCGAATATATTGAAATTTTGTGTACTATTGGTTGCTACTTCAAATGTGTTCATCACAAAATCATTTTTTCTAAACACATTATCCATTGAATTAGCCATTATTCGTACCGCCCATCCGTTATTTGCAAAAATATTATTTGTTATTATAATTGAGTTCGATCCTTCGCTATACAAGCCTACGGAATTATTGTAAAAAAGATTTTCTCTGACGGAACTTTCATATATCTCTTTTAGCAGCAATCCGTATGATCCCGTACCCCAGTTATTTTCAAACTTGTTTTTCAGCATTGTTACATAGCGGGTGTACATTACAGCCACTCCTGCGGAGTTGCGGGTAAAAACATTTTCTTCATAAACACAATTGTTTGAGAACATAAAATGCATTCCGTACCGGCGGTTGTTTGTGGAATAATTACCGGACACATAACAGTTCTCAGCAAATTCAAGATAAATTCCGTCCCTATGGCCTTCTATTCTGTTGCCTGTGATTTTTATGTATTTACATTTCCAGAGATGTATTCCATTCCCTGAGCCTGCTTCGCTTTTACCAAACGATATAAAAGAGTTATGGCTAACAAGGCAATAGTTGGAACCAAGAAGATATACACCAAAAAAATTGTTATAAAATTGATTATTGATTATTTGACAGGAATCTGAGCCAAGAACTCTGATCGCAGAATACTCTACGGTATAGCTTACCGGTGTATTAATGAGCTTAAATCCTTTAATCACCACTGCAGGGCTTTTTATAATAAATATACTGTGTTTTTTCCCCGCATCAATAACAGGAAGGTTTTTACCTAATATTGTAATTCGTTTATTTATAATAATCTCAGATTCAAAATAATATCCTCCATTAACGAGGATGGTATCGCAGTCATTCGCTAGTTTAATACACACATTCAGCTTTACGGGATGCCCCTTCGTGCCAGCTTGGATTATTTTAGCATAAGTATATAAAGATAAAAACACCGTTAGGTAGAAAATTTTCAGCCACATCTAAAGGCCTGCTTTTTTAACTAATTCCTGCCATCTTAACACTTCCCCGCTAATTTTCCTTGCCAATTCTCCCGCTTCTGATTCAGTGCGGAAAGCTGCAGCATTACCTCTCATAGGGCTTCTGATCTCTTCTCCATAAGCAAAGTAGGCATCAACCACATTAATCCATTCGCCTCCCTGAGTATATAATGCTACATACAATTCAGTATCCCCTGTATTTTTTGATTCATTCTGAAATTCAATCAAGCATGCATAGTCATCAAATTTAAACACTTTACCTTTTGATGTAATAATTTGCGCTGCAAAACGGGTATCGCTTATCTTCATTTCACAGTGTGAGCACATATCAAGATCAATGTATATTTTGTCTGGCCCGCTTCTGCAGCTAAAACATATTATAGAGAAAAGTAAAAAAAGAATATTATGCATCCACATGCTGCCTGGCTTTTATAAGCAAATAAAGTGTAATCAGCATAGTTAACCCGGGTATTATTCCTCCGATGTGAGGAAGTGAAATCGCTCTCATATTCAATATCTGCTTAACACCTATTAGTGGCGGCTGGAATGACATTCCGGGAATTTTAATTGCCGCTCTTGGATCAAGGTTATGGCCATAGTTATATTCCCATAAATAAAAATCAATTAATCCTGCTGTCATCACCAGCACTAATAATATTAGCCAGCCCCAATAGACTGATTTTTTATTCACAAAAAAAGCTATCACCCCCAATATAATTAAAGCCCCTACAATGTACGGCATAAACTTTAATTCTGCTATTGAGTCAGGTTCGATTGCCTGCATACCGATATAATGGTTTAACCCGTTAATACTGTTGAGGTCATTTTCATTAAAACCGGTCATCTTATCTAACCAGATATAAAATCCCAGACCTTCCGGGAACTGCGGTGCGCCAAGCTCAATGCTCCAGATTGGGAAAAAATACATTCCTATCATAAATAGGACGGAAGTTAAATAAAATCGTTGATATTTTTTATCCATTGTATTAATTGGCGGAGAAAGTTTTAGATTTCTCCGCCGTTAAGAACTCCCTTCAGATTTAGAAAATTACTTTTGAATATTATAGGTTATGGCAGTTGTTGAGTTAGACGCTGAGACCCTTACATAGCCCTGCATCTCCTGATGTAAAGCCGAACAGAAATCAGTACAATAGAATGGATAAACTCCTTCGAATTTAGGAGTCCATAAAATTGTCTTCGTCTGGCCAGGCATTATAAGTAATTCAGAATTGTTCAGCCCTTTTATGGCAAAACCGTGAGGGATATCCCAATCCTGCTCTAGGTTCGTAATGTGAAAATAAACCTTATCGCCCACTTTAATACCCTCAATATTATCAGGCGCAAAGTGAGTTCTAATAGTTGACATATAAATATGCACATCAGAGCCTTTTCTCTCAACTCGTGCCTGTTTTTCACTCTTTACCGCATAGGGGTGTTTGTTATCATCGAGCCTAAATATTTTTTGCGAGTTTTTCATCAGTATATCAGTCGGGATTGACTGAGCATAGTGCGGCTCTCCGACAGTCGGGAAATCAAGAAGCAACTGCATTTTCTCTCCCGATATATCAAATAACTGCGCACTTTGTGTTAGTTCAGGACCGGTCGGCAGGTATCTATCTTTTGTAATCTTATTAAGGGCTATCACATATTTACCCCAGGGTTTTTTGGAATCACCACCAGGAATATTAAGGTGTCCGATTGAGTAGTAAGTCGGCACCCTATCCACAACTTCCCAAGTCCCGATCTTCCATTTGACTATCTCAGACGATACGAATGCAGAAGTATAAGCATACCCGTTGCCGTCAAATTCAGTGTGCAACGGTCCAAGCCCAGCATTTTGTACTTCACCGGCAATCACTGCATCATACTTAAGAATCGGAATACCAAAGGCATCGCCATCAAAATTTTTATTTTTAATCGCCTGAATCATTTTCGAAAACGAATGTACCGGTATAACTGCTGCAAGCTTACCTCCTGCTACAATATACTCGCCGCTTGGATCAATATCTACACCGTGAGGCGATTTAGGAGTAGGTAAATAATAAATAATGCCGGGACATTCAAGGGGGTCTAAAGTTTTTACGCTGTTATACTTTTTAGTAACGGTTGAGTGAGTGTGTTCGTCAAAAACATTATGCACATAATTACCGCTCAGCGTTTTCCCCTTCCCTTCAGCAAGGTATTTTTCCGCAAGTTTCCAGTTTACCGCAGCAATGAAATCTTTATCTTTCTGGGAAGCATTGACTTCTTTCATAGTGTTTGCCTGCTCTGTATTGTAACAGGTGAAAAATGCCCATCCATGTGAAGGCCCTTTCCCTGCGTGTGCAAGGTCATAATCAAAACCAGGTACAAGAATTTGGAAAGCGACTCCCATCTCTCCTGATTTGGGATCTACCTTAACAAAACTAATTGTTCCCTTAAATGTTTCCTTATAACTATTTATAGAAACATCCCGCTGAGGAATCGGAATACTGAACCTTGTTGATGATACTACATATTCAGTATTTTCTGTAAGAAACGGTGATGCGTGATTGCCACCTGCATTAGGTATTTCTATTATTTCAGCGGTTTCAAAGGTTTTCAGGTCAATTCTTGCAATGCGGGGCGTATTATTTCCGTTAATAAAAAGCCAACGCCCGTCCGGTACTCCGTCAGTTTGCGAAAGTTTAGGATGGTGCGCATCGTCCCAAGGAATAAATCCAAAAGATGTTTCAAGCATACCTTTAGTTTCTTCGGTGTATCCATATCCGGTTTCCGGATTTTGAGAGAAAACACTGATGGTTTTAAAGTGTCTGCCTGATGGAAGGCCGTAAACTCCAACTTGTCCGCTAAAACCGCCGGAGGTAAAGAGGTAAAACTCATCATACTTTCCGGGAGAGACATAGACCTTTTCTGCTGCATTTCCGCGGGTGAGGTCTTCACCCGGACATCCGATCCAGACAACAGATAAAATCGTAATGAATCCAAGTCCGGCAAAAATTCTCTTGAGATAAGGATTATTCATTTGAGAACCTTTCTAAATTTATTTTGTGGGTGTTTCATTTTGTAGACGGAGATACTCAAGTATCTTAAATGCTTCTTCCAATTTAACATCCTGATAGGTCATCTTCTGCAGATACTGAGCAAGTAATTTCTGAACTTCAGGGTGTTTCTGAATCATTATATCAGGATTCATAATCATATTCACAACGAACTCCGGGGACCTTCTGGAGAGCACATCTTGCAATGGCGGCCCCACAAGTTTCTGATCTAACCTGTGGCATGAGAAGCATTTCTGTTCAAAAATTTTTGCACCTTCAGCAGCCTTTGCTTTATCAATTGGTTTAAGTTCAAGTGGTTTCATAATCGGACCTATCCCGTTGGCTAACTGAAAATCTGTCAGTTTGTTCGGATCGTAAGGCGGTTTTTTTTCGCCTCCGCAACCAGCGAGTATAATGGCGGATATTATAACTGTAATCAGTTGAAAGTTTGGTTTCATACGGTTCCTTTCATAATTTATAATCAGATAATATTATCTGATTATAGGTTAAATTTTTATAGTTTAATTACTTCGTTGTTCTGTAAAACATCATTTATAGTAATCCCATCCAAAATGCGGTCTATCTCTCTTTTCGGTTCCTGCCAGATAAAGTGCAAAGCACAAGGATTATTTTCGTCACATTGAGGAAAACCAAGTACACATTCATCTGTTGAATATTCTGCATCAACAGCTTTAACTATATCCATTAAATATATCTGTCCTGGATTAATATTAAGCCTAACACCGCCGTTTGTCCCTTTTGTTGATATAAGAATACCTGCTTCTGTTAGCCTCTGAAGGATTTTTGTCAGGAAATGGTAAGGTATTTCTAGATCTCTGGCAATATCCTTAATTGAGCAATTGACTCCCTCCTCACATCTGCTGGCGATAAAAATGATTGCCCTGATGGCATACTTTGTTGATTTTGTAAATATCATAATATTTTCAGATATAAGACTCTTTTATCTGATTAAAACTTACAAAAATTAATCTTTCCTGTCAAGTAAAAAATATTGGGGGTAGGTATTTTCCTTTATCCCTAATTATTCATTAGAAGATGTTAATTTTGACGAAGAGATTGAGAATTAATAAGAGAGAAAAAATGGACAACACCGAAAAAGTGCAGTTGCTACCGATAGAATACAGTGATAAACCCGTAAGTCCTTAGGGGGGCTAAGGTTATTACAGGAACTAATATTGAAGATCAAATTACCATCATTTTTTCGCTATTCGCCCAGTAATTTGTGTTTTCACTGCACATTACTAAATAAGGTTTTATGTGTTTGCCTATGCAATCTTGACGAAATAGGCAGTTTTTTCAATTTGGCCATAGCTTCGTTCAGTGCCTAGATGTAATTGTTAACCTCTTTCCAGTCGTTTCTGCGTTTGGGATGAATTTCTTCTTCATCGAGCAGGGCTTCGTCAGTATTGGTTCGTGTACCTTCGATGCGGCTCGATACCACGACTTCTTTGTATCTTTGGTGGGCAGTTTGACTCTGCCTTAGCATCTGAAATGCCGGTCATATTCAAAACAAAGTGTGCCATTACTAATATTCCGTGTTATGTGCAGTTTTTGTTTTTATTCATTTAATCAAAACGCAAAACCCGTGTTAGCGAGTCGAACTTTTATATCAGTCTAATTTGCAATCGTTTGCTCAATATTTTTGCTATTTTCATTGATAAGTTCTTTCTCTGATTTATCTTCATTGATTATTGAAAAATCAGTTTGAAAATTTCTTTCTCTTACCTTTTCATTAATCATTAAAACTTGGTCATCTGATATGTTTATATGAATCTCTTGGTCTCTCGATTTAACTCTCTTTAAACAGGTTGTTCTGTCTGCATAAACACCAATTGTTGTTACTCGAAAATCTCTTCTCAAACTCTCAAGCATTAAATCAAAGTATTCAGTCAGTCCTGTGGAATCGAATACAATTTTATCCTTATCAGTTAAACTGTTTCGAATCCCATTTACAATTTCTTTAAATACTTGTTTTAGGTATGCTTCGTTATCAAAATTTCTATCTTTCTTGATTTTTTAGCCCAATCTTCTGCTCGAATGAATTTTACCCCAAACTCCTTTCCCATAAGAGTTCCAATGAAGGATTTTCCGCTTCCTTTTTGTCCAATCAGCAGATAAATAATTTTGTTTTTTATATTCTTATTCAATCGGCAATTTATGTAGTTTGAAAAATAAGAGTTTATCGCAGTAACCGCGTTGAAATGCAATCTTGATGATTGACTGCATTATCAGCATTCAAATCTAAAATTGCTTTCAAGTCCGCCTTGATAAATGCATCAATCCATTTTTGCAAAATATCTTTTGGTGTCATTTAATTTGCATTTTGTCGTTTTTAGCCTGACCGCTAACGGTTTGCCGTTTGGCGTAGTGGCGGATTTTTAGCACAAAAGTTCAACCGAAGAACTGCACTTTGGTTAAGCACAAAACTGTCATATAAGAACGTCACCCGCCATTTCGCCAAACTGCTGTTGTGCGTAGTGCTTCTTCTTCCGTCAATGCGAAAATGTCCATTTGTTTGGCTAAGTGTTTTGGTTTTAATGTTTGTAAAAATTCGTCCCATTTATCAGGCGAAACCTGCAAGTTGTATTTTTTATTTAATGAATTGATTTCTGTCTGTAATGCCAAATCTGAAAATTGTGTTGCCAATTTGTAAAGGTCAATTCGCATTAAAATGTCTTTTGTGAAAGTTCGCTTGGCATCTGAAAATGTAATGGCTTGCAATAATTCTTTTGTCTTGTCAGAATTTAAAAGTATGGTTGTGTAAGTCGCAAATTCTATGTTGTCGAAGCACAACAAATAACAAGTGTCATCAAGCATCAAGGGCTTGTACTCCAATGGTAAAATTATACTGAAAGCAAAAATTTTGTAAAGTCCTGAAATTGCAACTTTGTATGGTGAAAAAGAGTAATCGCCAATTCCAAATATTGAGAAGTCGGGTTTATTGTTATAAATGCTTGATTTTCTTTGGTCGAAATACGTTTTGTGAGAATGTAAATATCCAAATGTCTTTGGATATTTCTGCTTGATGAAAGAAGTATCTTGCCCAACTTTCTTCTGTGTGATTATTGTAAATTTTCTTGGTTGGTTGATTACAGTTTGTTTCAAGTCGGAACTTTTAAGCACTCCAAAAATCAAGTCTTCTTCAAGTTTTATTTCTTCTTGTTTTCCATTCACAAAATGTCCGTTTACACGTTCTAACTCCATTATGGCTGACAAGTCGTGTTTTATACCCTGTCGCCACTCAAACGGGCAAACTCCGTCAATATCAAAACTATGACGATACAAGTTTGTGTTGGAAACAAACTTGTTAGCAACCCAACCAAATTCTTTTACAATTTTTGACGGTTGGTAAAAATCAAATTCTTTACAAGTGTATTC
>CAYTLQ010000337.1:0-6849 GCA_964438715.1 uncultured Ignavibacteriaceae bacterium | reverse complement strand
CCCATGACCTCTTGATCCACAGTCAAGCGCTCTAACCAACTGAGCTACGATGGCAAATCTGGTATAAAATGACTCCAAATATAATGGAAAAACGACAAATATTAAAGAAGATTTTAGGATAAAATACATAAATGAAAGCGAAAATTATTAAGTTTTTTGAGACGCATCCGGGAATAGCTTTGAAAGCAAAGCAAATTGCCGAAAAGCTACAAATATATGATGATGAGGATTATAAAGAATTAAAACATTATCTGTATTTGTTACTTGAAGAGGGATCCCTAAACCGAATCGGGAAAAAATTCTATCTGCCAAAAGAGGAAGACATAAGAAAAGTTATTGGAACTCTGCAGGTTACAAAGGGCAATTATGGATTTGTTATCCCTCTGAAGCGAAATATGAAAGATATTTTTGTTGCTGAGAGAAATATGTTTACAGCGATGCATGGAGATAAGGTTGAGGTAACTTTATTTGCTCAGCAAAAGAAATCATCCAAGAATCTGGAAGGTGAAATAACAAAAATTATTGAAAGAAAATGGAAAAAAGTTGCGGGCACACTTAAAAAATTCCAATCCTTCTATTATGTTATTCCTGAAGTGAAAGAGCTCAATATCGATATTTTGATAAATGAAAAATATTTAATGGGTGCTGTTCCTGGAAACAGGGTTCTCGTTGAGGATATAACATGGGATGAGCCGGGGACTGTTCCGGAGGGTAAAATATCTGAAATTCTTTCAGAAAAAAATAAACTGATAGATGGAACTTCGTTATTGTTGGAAGAGTTCGGATTAAATACCGAATTCCCCTCCGAAGTTGAAAAAGAAGCGCAGAGAATTGAGGAACGAATAACTGATGCGGATATTCAGGAGAGGCGCGATTTTAGAAATGTTGTTACATTTACAATTGACCCTGTTGACGCAAAAGATTTTGACGATGCACTATCACTTGAGATGTTGCCTAATGGTAATTTTTCGATTGGGATTCATATTGCTGATGTTTCACACTATATAAAACGCAATTCACTCCTCGATCAGGAAGCCCTTGCCCGCGGTAACAGTGTATATCTCGTGGATCGGGTGATTCCAATGTTACCTGAAAAATTGTCAAATGATTTATGTTCTCTTAAGCCTGATGAAGATAAATTGACATATTCTGTAATTGTGGAATTAACACCCCGTGGAAGGTTAATCGGTTACTCGATAGAAAAAACAATTATTCACAGCAACCGACGATTTACATACGATGAAGTACAGGATATTATTGAAAAAGGGCAGGGAGATTTTTCTGATGAAATAATTTCTCTTAAAAAAATCGCCAAAATTTTGCGTCAAAAGCGTATGAGCAGGGGAAGTATAAACTTTGAATCGGAAGAAATCAAAATACTTCTTGATAATTATGGATATCCTGTAAGGGTTATTAAGAGGGAATCGAAAGAAAGTCATCAGTTGGTGGAGGAGTTTATGCTTTTGGCAAACAGATTAGTTGCAGAGCATATTAAGAATAAGTTGAAAACTCGTGAAGTCCCGCCCTTCATTTACAGAATTCATGATTTACCTGATGATGAAAAAATTAAGGATTTTTACGCATTATTGAAGGGGCTGGGGTATAAAACAGAAATGTTTCGACTACCTGCTGATGCAAAGACAATTAACAATATTATGGAAACCGCAAAGGGGGAACCGGAGGAAATACTTGTTAATCAAATTGCTATCAGGTCAATGGCTAAAGCAATTTATTCTCCCGATAATATTGGGCATTTTGGTCTGGGATTTAAGGATTATACACACTTCACTTCACCAATCCGGCGATATTCGGATCTTATTGTTCACAGAATTTTACACGCATATCAAAAATCCGATATTTCGGGATATTATAGGTATCACGAGCTGGAATCTATTTGTGAGCAAGTTACTTCTACCGAAAGAACAGCTATTGATGCTGAGAGACGATCGATAAAATACTATCAAACGGTTTTTATGAAGGATAAAGTTGGTGAAGAGTTTGATGCCCTCATTTCCGGTGTTACAAATTTTGGTATTTTTGTTGAAGTGCTTGAGATTCTGGCGGAAGGATTAATTCGATTGAGAGACCTTGACGATGACTATTATGTTTTCGATGAAAAGAACCATTTATTAAAAGGACGACGGAATAAAAGAGTTTACCGGCTGGGAGATATGGTGCGTGTGAAACTAGTAAGAGTTGATATTGACCGTCTGGAAATTGATTTTCTGATAGCTGATAACGGATAAGAAAATTTTGTCCATTGATTGATAAAATCAAATTCTTTTTTTTGCATAATGAATAAATCTTAAAATGGAGAAGAGTTGAATAATAAAATCGTTCCGGTTTTACTCTGGCTGGTTGCTTTCACACAAATCACCTCTGCTCAGTTTGGGCAGAATAAAGTTCAGTATAAGGATTTTACCTGGTACTATATTCAAACAAAACATTTTGATGTTTATTTTAATCAGGATGGTGGAAAATTAGCAGAATTTACAGCACTTGCATCTGAATCTGCTCTGGCATCAATACACGAAAAACTCAACTATCAAATAAATAATCGAATTTCAATTATTCTGTATAACTCTCAGAACGATTTTCAGGAAACTAATGTGACCGACGAATATCTCAGCGAGGGCATTGGTGGATTCACTGAATTATTTAAAAATCGTGTCGTTTTACCATTTACCGGTGATTATTATATGTTTCGACATGTAATCCACCATGAACTCGTGCACGCCGTAATGAATGATATGTTCTATGGGGGCTCTATACAGAATGTTATTTCAAATAATATAACTGTTCAGTTACCACTTTGGTTCAGTGAAGGTCTTGCAGAGTACCTTTCACTTGGTTGGGATACCAATACTGATATGTTTTTGCGTGATGCCGCTACGAGTGAATATTTACCTGACATTAACGGACTGAACGGTTACTTTGCATACAGAGGCGGTCAGTCAGTATTTTTCTACATTGCCGAAAAATATGGTGAGGAAAAGGTAGGGGAATTAGTTAATAAAATTAAAAGTAAAGGAAATCTTGAAGAGGGTCTTGAAGCCTCGATTGGTTTAAAGTTAGAAGAACTAAATGAACGATGGAGAAAATATCTAAAGAAGAAATTTTATCCTGACATCTCAGAGTATGTTGACCCTGATGAATTTTCAAAAAGATTGACAGACCATAGAAAAGATGGGGGATTTTATAATACAAGTCCTGCTATTTCACCTAATGGCGACAAGGTAGCTTTTATTTCCAATAGGGATTATTTTTTTGATGTGTACATTATGTCCGCACAGGACGGCAAAATCATTAAGAGGTTGGTGAAGGGTAATCGTACTGCCGATTTTGAAGAACTTAATATTCTGACTCCGGGTTTGACCTGGTCACCCAAGGGGGATAAGATCGCTCTATCAGCCAAAAGTAATGGTTATGATGTTATTTACATAATTGATGTTGAAGAAGAGGATATTGAGACTTTGCCTCTTAAATTTGCCGGAATTGGTACAGTACATTGGTCTCCTGATGGCAGCCGGCTTACCTTTGCAGGACATAGCCCCACAATGTCCGATATTTATGTTTACGAATTTGAATCAAAAAAACTCATCAATGTTACTGATGATATTTATTCCGACGCAGATCCTGCATGGACACCGGATGGAAAAAAAATTGTGTTCGCTTCCGATCGTCAGGATGATCTGATTTTATCCAAAAACTATTTTGAATACTTTAAATTGAACAACTTTCAGAAAGATCTTTATCTTAAAGATTTGGAAAGCGGCAAAACTATTAAAATTACCAACACACCCACTGCGGATGAAAGTTCTCCGGTATTTAGTAGTGACGGTAATCAGCTATTATGTATCTCAGATTTAAATGGGATTAATAATATTTATCTTATCGATGTTTCCGAAATTCAAACAAAGCTAATTGCTCAGAGTGATACATTATTAAAAATGAAGCCCGTTACAAATTCACTTAATGGAGTGTATCAATTATCGCTTTCTAATGATTCGAAAAAGCTTACATTCTCCTCAATGTATCAGGCGGCTTATAATATCTTTTTAATGAATAATCCCTTTGAACCGAAAACGAAACTACTTCAGCTTAAACCGACATTATATATTCAAGAGAGCAGTGAAAAGCCTGAAACTCATTCTCCCGAAGTAGTTCAAAATGAAAATGGTGAAAAAAAGGATAGCATTTCATTTTTCACCGGTCAGTTTTTAGACACAACATCTACACAGGGTCAAAAAACTGATTTCAGCAACTATGTATTTGGCGAAAGTGATTACTATACCATTGACACATCAAAATCGGCGGCAGAGTTTAATCTTACCGATAATATTGACTCATCCGGTAATTACAGAGTAAACAAGTATAAAATTACATTTTCACCGGATATCATATATGCTAACGCCGGTTTTAGCACTTTGTATGGGTTACTTGGTACAACTGTTATATCTTTTAGTGATGTTTTGGGAAATCATAGACTTATCGGACAGACCAGTCTTCAGATTGATTTAAAGAATAGTGATTACGGACTTGCATATTTTTATTTACCTGAAAGAATGGACTTAGGAATTCAAGGATTCCATACAGCACGATTTGTTTATCTTGACAGGAATGGTGCAATTAATCTTTTTCGATTCAGAAATTATGGTGCAATTGCTTCTGCCAGTTATGCAATTAATCGGTTTTATAGAATTGAAGGCGGTATAAGTTTTCTTAATGCTAGCGCTGAAAACCTCGATTTTCCGGATGACGAATTCGAAAAGGTTACATTTCTTCTTCCTGCATTAGCCTTTGTTCACGATAACACAATTTTTGGTTATACTGCTCCAATTGAAGGGACAAGATATCGTTTTGATATTTATGCGAATCCATTATTACAGTCTAAAAGATATGGATTTTATTCCTTTTTGGCAGACGCCAGAACATATCTGAGATTTTGGGGTGATTATTCATTTGCAATGCGATACTCCGGGGGATATTCCCGTGGGAATAATCCGCAAAGGTTTTTCATAGGAGGCATTGAAAATTGGATAAACCGAAGATTTGCAACCAGTGAAGTTCCACTTTCATCACCCTCAGATTTTGCTTTTCTTACTGCAGCTTTACCTCTCAGGGGTTTTGATTACGCTACACAAATCGGGAATACTTACTCATTAGTAAATATGGAACTTAGGTTTCCTCTTATCCGATATTTATTAACGGGAGCCTTACCGATATTATTTCGGGATGTGTTAGGTGTTGCTTTTATTGATGCCGGCGCAGCGTGGAATAAAAACAGCGAATTGAAGTTATTTCGTAACGATCCTCTAAAGGGTACTGTAACCGATGATTTGCTTATAGGTACCGGTGTCGGTGCCAGGCTATATTTCTTATACTTTCTTACACGATTTGATGTAGCCTGGTCGTATGATTTAAATTCTTTTTCACGCCCTATATTTTATTTTTCGATTGGTGCTGATTTTTAATTTTAAGGGAGTGTGGGACACACACTCCCGAAATTAAACTTACCTAATCATTTTTTGGTAAGGGAGGTCTTTCGTAAAGAATCGTCATTGATTTATAAAGAGGCGCCAGATTTTCAGAAACCTGATTCCATGTGAATCTCCAGCTCCAATTTCCCCCAAGCCTTCCGGGGAAATTCATTCTCGCTTCAGAACCGAGATTAAGAACATCCTGCATAGGGATAATTACGAGATTTGCGACTGATGAATATGCGAGACGAATTAACTGTAATACAAGGTCATCTCCCCAGTAATTGAGATAGTTCCGGGTGAAGGAATAAATATCGTTATTCTGATGTTTCGCTTTTTCAAAATACCCCCTGGTTGTGTCATTATCATGAGAACCCGTATATACAACACAATTTTTTACAAAATTATGCGGTAAAAACTTCTTTTCCATCCCTGTGCCAAATGCAAACTGAAGAATTTTCATTCCGGGAAAATCAAATTTATCCCTCAACTCCTCAACCTGCTTAGTAATTACTCCCAGATCTTCTGCTAATATTGGAATATCACCAAGTTGTCGTAGTATGCTTGAGAAAAACTTCTTTCCAGGAGCTTTAACCCATTTACCGGTTTCGGCGGTAGGAGCATCACCGGGTATTTGCCAGTAAGCTTCAAACCCTCTAAAATGATCTATTCTGATGATATCAACTAATTCTAACAAACTACGAAATCGATGAACCCACCAGTTAAAATCATCTTTTTCCATTTCATCCCAATTATAAAGAGGGTTACCCCATAGTTGACCAGTCGGACTAAAATAGTCGGGAGGAACACCTGCCACCCAAATTAATTTACCTGTTTCATCAACAGTGAAGAGTTCCTTATTGGCCCACAAATCTGCACTATCATAGGCAATAAAAATGGGAAGGTCACCTATGATTTTGATGTTTTTTGAATTCGCAAATTTTCTTAATTCAAGCCATTGATTGAAAAATTCAAACTGAATAAATTTTTGGAATCGTATTTCATCGGAAAGTTTTTCACGCCACATTTTTAGAGCTGACTTTTTTCTTAGTGCAATTTCAGAATCCCATGAAGTCCATAAAGCTCCTCCAAAATGATTTTTTACTGCCATAAATAAAGAAAAATCCTCAAGCCAAAAAGAATGTTTCTTACAAAATTTATCGAATTGCACTTTTTCACTTTCAGCCATTTTCTCAAAGTTAGTGAATGCAGTCTTCAATAATTTGAATTTATAAGGGATAATATTCCCGAAATCAACTTGTACCGGATTATTGTTCGGAGGCTCATATAAATCTTCATTTTTTAATAGTCCCTTTAATTTTAATATTTCAGGACTAATCAACAATGGATTGCCCGCAAAGGCCGAGAA
>CAYTLQ010000336.1:0-24999 GCA_964438715.1 uncultured Ignavibacteriaceae bacterium | reverse complement strand
GTATCGCGACCTGCACTTGCCATACCAACAGTACCAGCTGTAAAAGGGAAATCTGAGTATTCAGATATTATATCATAACCGGGACCACCCCAACCGGTACCTCCGGGGTCGCCGGATTGTATAACAAAACCCGGAACAACTCTATGAAAGTAAATATTATTAAAGAATTTTTTTTGTGCCAGGGAAATAAAATTACCTGTTGAAAACGGTGCAATTTCAGGTTTTAATTGAATTCGAATAATTCCTTTTGAAGTAATTATTTCAGCTTTTTTGTATGTGAAGGCTTTGTTCCAAAGTTCAAAATAATTTGAGGTATCACGAGTGGATTTTTCCGAGGTTATGTTCCTTATTGAGTTTATTCGGGAATTTTGAAATAATTCTGCCAGGGCGAATTGTAATGATGAGTCGAATTTTTTACCCAATTGATAATATGCCTGTTGAGCTTCAAGAAAGTCGGGATTATTTAGTTCCCTTTTTGCAGATTCCAGTATGTTTTGGAAAAGTTTACTCCTGAAATCTGTATAAAGTAAGGAATCCACCGATTCTGTACATATTGTACTGAGAGCGGCATCCTCAGACGCAATAAAATCAGTAATTAACGCTTCATAAAAATTTCTATAAGATTCTTTCTGAGATATTACAGTTTCAATTGCGGTGAGTTTTCTATTCAATTTAAATTCAGGAAATCGTTCGAGAATATTCTGCAGGTATCCCGGTAATGATCCTTCGAAAAAGTGTATCGATAAATCTTTGTATTTATCACTTAAAAGGGAGAAATAATTTTCAAGTTCCGGCAAATTATCTCTGAAAATAGTACAGAGACTTATGAACAATTCTCCTCTTACTGGTTCGCTAACAGAGCTTGATTGTAAAATTTCTATTAACTTATTGTAAATCTGGTTTTTGATATCTTGTGTAAGAGTAAGGTTTTTCAGCCCTATTGCGGCGGTTATTGCAATGTTCCCATTGTCTGCTTTAAGCAAATCAAGATAATCCGCTATTTCTTCGAGTTCATTTATATTATTGTAAGAGTACGATTCAATTCCTGCTATCTTCACCACATCATCGCTGGTCTTGATTAACACTGAAAAATCGTTATTGTTCAGGAGTGAGCATTTTAATTTTCTTGAGTTAATGAGAATAAAATACATTGCTTCGGGATTGGAAATAATTTCAGGTGACCTCAAAAGTTCTTTGAGAGTAAGAATAAAGCTACTATCCGGTCCAATACGATAAAGGGAGAAAGCAACCTCAGATATAGGCTGACTCTCGGGTTTGTAAACAAGTTGAGAGCGGATAATCTCTTTAAAGTCCTGAAGATTTACACCGCGGGAAAAAGCGTGATAAAATCCTATGGGAGAGGGATTTAATTTTTGTTGTGGGGTGAGAGATGTAATATATTCTTTTAATGATTCGTCACGCGCAATTTTACAAAAATTTACAAATGCTGTTTTATATTCAGTTTGATTGAGCTTATTACTCTGAAGTTGCTGAAGGAGATATTTTTCAGACACATAAGAAAACCCTAACTGCCCAAGAGTGAAAAAAATTAATCGGGATAACTCTTTAGTTTTAATTTCAGTAACCGGTTTCGCGAAAACAGTGTCATTGGAGTTAGAAACTGCCAGTAAACCGGCAATGACCTTTTCCGGAACTCCTGAATTCAGATAGGTGAAAATGATTTCTTTATCAAATGTCCGGGTGAATACGGTTTTAGCAAGTACACTGTCATCAGGAGTAAACTGTGGCAATGCGGTGGCATAAAATAAAAATAAAAACAGAATAGAAATGAGCCGAAAGGAATTACACAGGAATATCATAAATTCTGTATTTTTTGTAGATCTCACCATTCATTACAGCGGCACCTCTATTCATCATCTCATTATCTTCAAGAATCCAGCTTGCCTCACCAAGAGTTATGTCTATATCGGCGGCACGATTTACGATCTCCCAATAAAATACCGCATCAAGGCCCTTTTTCTGATGTTCAGGAATTATTCCTAATGTAATTACACGAGCCCATGTGATACTCTTTTTACCGGTAAGGAGTTTTATAAACCCGAACGGAAACAACCTTCCGTTCATTTTTTTGAAAATTTGATTGTAATCGAGCATTACAAGAGCAAAACCAACGAGTTCATTATTGATGTGTCCAAAGAGTACAAGCGAAGGCTCTACAAGAGGCTTTAAATCCGCCGCCATAGCATCTATCTCTTCATCAGTCATTGGAACAAAACCCCAATTAGGAGCCCAAGCTTTGTTATAAACAAACTTCACTTTGTCTAGTTCCGATTTAAAGTTTTTCATGTCCAATGAGCTAATTTTAATTCCACTGCGTTTTGCTGCAATTTCGGCAACCCGTTTTAATTTTTCCGATGAAGTAACTTTTTTATTCTCAAGTTTATAAGCATACAGATCTTTAGCTTTTTTCAATCCATAATTATCCATAAGAGTAAGGTAGTATCGGGGATTATATGGCATAAGCAATCTGGGGCTGTCGTCAAATCCTTCGATTAACATTCCATACTCGTCGTTACTGGAGGGATTTGCAGGACCCCGCATTGTTGTTAACCCCTTTGACTTAATCCACTGCCTCGCTGTATCAAGCAGTTTATTTGCAACTTCCTGATCGTCGATACATTCAAAAAATCCAAAGAAGCCTGTGTTATCGTTATGATATTTGTTGTGAAGATCATTCTTAATGGCGGCAATACGGCCAACAGGTTCTCCTGATTTATAAGCGAGGAAATAATCGGCTTCAGCGTGTTTGAAAAAAGGGTTCTTCTCTTTGCTGAGTACTTTTTTTCTATCCATAATTAATGGTGGGACCCAGTAGGGATCATTTTTGTAGATTTTCCACGGCAATTTGATGAAAGTCATTAATTCGGAGGAAGATGAAACTTTTTTTATTTCTACAGAATTCATAAAAACGACTCCGGTTTATTGACTGAAAGGGGTTTGAAAAGATATAAAAACAAGCCGGAAAATACTCTCCGACTTGTTTTCAAAAAAATCAGACTAAGAAATTAGTCCTAATTGTTTACCGACTTTAACAAAAGTATCTATTATAAAATCCAGATGCTCTTTTTCATGTGTGCTCATATAGCTGGTTCGCATCATTTGTCTGCCGGGAGGAACACCCGGTGAAATGAAGACATTAACGAAAACACCTGCGTCGTATAATAATCTCCACATCTGGAAAGCAAGCTCATCACTTCCGATTATCACCGGTACGATTGCAGTTCTACCATCAAGAACTGTGAAACCTGCCTCTGAGAGTGTTTTACGGACATAAGTTGCATTTTCGATGAGTTTTGTAACTCTTTCGGGTTCAGCTTCTAAAATATCGAGGGCTGCCAATGCAGCGGCAACTGAGGCTGGGGTCGGGCTTGCGCTGAATATTAATGCGGGTGAGTGATGTTTGAGGAAATTGATTACTCTTTCTTCACCAGCGACAAATCCACCTAGGGATGCAAAAGTTTTACTGAATGTTCCCATTGTAAGGTCAATTTCCGACTCAAGGTTAAATTCGCTGGCTGTCCCTCGGCCACCTTTACCAATAACTCCAACAGAATGAGCATCATCAATAAGAATCCGGGCATTGTGTTTTTTTGCAATTTCATTTAGTCGGGGAAGATCAACAATTTCGCCACCGGTAGAAAAAACGCCATCACTTACAACTAATTTACCCGCTTCGGGAGGTAATTTAGAAATAACTCTTTCCAGGTCATCCATATCATTATGCTTGTATCGTACGAATTCTGCCGTGGCGCCTTTTGCCATAAGATTACCTGCGACTATACAAGCATGATTGTCTTTATCAGAAACAACATAATCTCCGCGGTTAACGAGAGTAGGTATAATGCCCTGAGCTGTTTGATAGCCTGTAGAGAATAAAAGGACAGCCTCTTTATTAAAAAATTTTGCGAGACGCGCTTCTAATTCCACATGTAAATCAATAGTCCCTGTAAGATATCTACTTCCGGAACAACCGGTTCCATATTTTGAAATAGCCTTAAGAGCGGCTTCTTTAACTTTCGGGTGAGAGGTAAGTCCCAGATAATTATTCGACCCAGCCATCACCACTCTGCGCCCTTCTATCTGTACTACGGGCCCTTCATTTTCTTCAATTGGGCGGAAATAGGGATATAATCCCATTTTTTTTATATCGTCCGCTCGGGTAAATTCATAACACTTTTTAAAGAGGTCCAATCTTCTTCTCCAATTATGACAATAATATTACAAACTATCGAAAATACTAATATTTTATGTAAATTTTGAAATAATTTTTTCAGTGAAAAGAGGAATAAAATTGTCTGAACAACTTCATGCTATCGTAACCGGGGGAACAGGATTTGTAGGAAGCCATTTAGTAGATTTACTCCTTGAAAAAAATTTTCGCGTTACATGCATTGCCAGAGCTACGAGTAATTTACGATGGTTGAAAGGAAAAAATGTAACAATTAAAGATGCGGGTTTGACAAATCAAGCGGTTCTTAGTGAAATTTTTAAAGATGCTGATTACATTTTTCATGTTGCCGGTGTTGTAAAATCCAAAAAAGAAAGTGGATATTTCGAAGGTAATGTAGATACCACGAGGAACATCCTGGAGGCATCTCTTCCTTATGCCTCGCAAATAAAACGAATTCTTATAGTGAGTAGTCAGACTGCAGGAGGACCTTCTCCGGGAGAAATACCAATTGATGAAACTGCGACACCATCTCCCATAACAACCTATGGAAGAAGTAAACTTGCTCAGGAGAAACTTTGTTCTGAGTTTATGGGACGCCTGCCTATAACAATATGCAGACCTCCGGCAGTTTATGGAGAGCGCGACACTGAGATTTTTATCTTTTTCAATACTTTCTCAAAGGGAATTACCACAACAATTGGATTTGATGAAAAGAAAATCAGCCTGATTCATGTTCATGATTTAGCAAATGGACTGTATCTGGCAGCCACTTCCGAGATATCAAAAGGTAAGACTTATTATATTACCTCTGAAGAAGTTTACACCTGGGATCAAATAATTGAGACCACTTCAGAAGTTATGGGAAAAAAACCTCTCAGATTTAAAGTGCCACATTTTGTTGTCTATATCATTGCCGGTATTGCAGAGTTTTTTTCATTGTTTAGTTCGCAGGCGGCAACACTAAATATTGAAAAAGCCCGCGACATAACTCAACATGCATGGACCTGTTCTCCGAAAAAAGCAGTTACAGAGCTCGGATACCGACAGAGTATTTCACTCAAAGAAGGTATTCGCCGAACAATTGAGTGGTATAAAAGAGAGGGTTGGCTTTAATTATATTTTGCACCTTCCTGAACCCAGGTTCGTATTCCTTTGATTTGGTTTTGAGTGAGCGCCGGATAACGAGGAGGAGGCATCAGAAAGGTAGCAGTTCCTTCAATGGATTGTACCAACCGGCTCACATTTGCATCGTAAGGAAAAACGATATCAGGATTTGCAGTGGTATTTGCCCATGTGGTTAGGGAGAGATTGCCGGCTCTTGATTCATCATCATGACAACCGCTTGAAGCGCATTTTACAATTAATACAGGTTGTACATGTGATACATAACTGACATTCGACTCCGGAAAAACTATTTCATCTACTTGTTTGTTTGTTATCGTATCTTCACATCCTAACAAAAAGACTATCAGAATAATTGGAAAAAAAATCTTTATCTTATCCTTTATGTGCTTCACACTTTCCTCCATTAAAAATACTCCCGGACTCTGAAATTTACTCCTAAAACATTTTCCGCAAAATCTCTTGCTTTTTCAAGATCAACTGAATCATAATCAACAGCAGTCATAACTACTTCGATGCCGTTATTTTTTGAGCGAAGAGCAAAGTCAGTCATCGCGTCGAACATTTTTGAATCTACCCCCATCAGTTGCGCATATTCCTCTCTGTTGGTGGTATTAAGACTTATTGAAACCGTATTAATTAACTGTGGCATTTCTGCGGTGATATCCCTTTTGTTAATTATGTTTCCATGTCCATTGGTGTTTATTCGTGTTTTTCCTCCATTTTTTACCACATATTCCGCGATATCTTTTACCACCTGCCAGCGAATTGTAGGTTCTCCATATCCGCAGAAAACAATTTCCTTAAATTGTTTGGGGTCACCGATCTCTGCAATGTAAACTTCTGCAGATGGTTCATCAGATTTCTGCATCGCAAGATTGTACCCATTAAGAACCGGATTTTCTTTTCTCGCACAGAATTTACAATCAGCATTACAACGATTAGTAACATTTATATAGAGAGAGTTACCAATCTTATAAGTAAGTGTTACTCCTGTTGATTTATTAATGCCAAAAAACCTGAATGCGTTAAGGGTAGTTCTTTCTGAGACATACTCTGCAGAAAGATTTTTTACCTTAGCTATGGTTTCTGCAATATACTTTATATAGGAAGGTTCATTTCTCTTACCTCTGAAAGGAACCGGCGTCATAAAAGGGGAGTCTGTCTCCAGCATCAAATTATTTAAATCAATAGATTTTACAACTTCGCGGAGAGAGTCGAATTTCTTAAAAGTAATGTTCCCTGTAAATGATATAAAATGATGCATATTCTGGAGTTCTTTTGCAGACTCAGCCGATCCGTTGAAACAGTGAAATTGTGCACGAAGTCCTGTTCCAGCATAGTCGCGGATAATATTCATCATATCCTCATCGGAGTCTCTGTTATGTATTATCACAGGCAGGTCAAGTTCAAGCGCTAAATTTAATTGATCTGTAAATGCCTTTCTCTGTATTTCGCGGGGGGAAAAATCATAATAATAATCAAGCCCTATTTCACCGATAGCAACAATTTTCTTTTCGGCGCACAATTCTTTCATTAACGAAAGCTGAGAAGAATCCCAGTCTTTTGAGTCATGAGGATGAATTCCAACAGCTCCATACACATAGGGGTATTTATGCACCATGTTCAAAACAGATTCTGCAGTTTTCAGATCAGTGGCAGGAACTACAATAGCTTCAATACCTTGTTCTTTTGCTCTTTCGAGTACTAAATCAAGATCATCGGTAAAATTAGGGTAGAAAAGATGAGCGTGTGTATCTACAAACATAAAATATAATAAACAAAAGCCTTAGAAAAATGTATCGAAACTTAATGAAATGTTGCGGATGGGCGCAAGGTTACCGATAATCTCTACATAGTTAAAATTAAAAATATTCTTAATGTTAAGCCCTATTATAATTGGGAGTGCGCCTGTCATGAATCGGTAGTTGGCGGAAAGATCCACAACGAACACTTCAGTTCTCTTATCTCCGTCTTTCACAATTCCCAATTCAACCAGTTCAAAATCCATTTCTTCAACTTTGCTCCAATAGCGCGATGAAAGAGATAAGTCAATGCCAGCCAAAGAAAAATCAATAGATGAATATAATAGGTGTCGTGGACGGTATTTCAGAAATTTTCCGGTAGAGTCGTCGGTTGCATCAAGTAATGTGTATCCTGCATTAAATGAAAAAACATTATATATATTCGGAATCGAAACCATTAAATCTATGCCCGCTATATGTGCATCAGTAATGTTTCTGAAAGTAACTTTACCATCATTAGGGTCAATCCCCGGATCGATTAAATCTTCATAAGAATTATAAAAATATGCGGCATCAAATTCGAGACCTTGTGTAGTTACATAATGCAAACCAATCTCCGTAGAAAAGTTATTCTCCGGTTTTAAATTGGGGTTTGGTTTAATAACGATTCCACTTGTGGTAGTTGAAGTAAATATCTCTGCGAGAGTAGGAGATCGGAATGATGTACCTGCTGAACCCCGAACAGTGAGGTTTGGTATAATTTTGGCATTAACACCCAGCTTTGGAGAGAATGCCTGAGATGAAGATATTCCGGATATCCTGGAATAATCGTATCGTCCTCCTAAACTAATATGATAATTCTCTAATCCGGTATATTCCAACTGCGAATAAACTCCTATACCATTCATATTCGGATTGCCGAAGATATTACTGGTGACATTACTCCTTAAATATTCAATACCCGATGTAAGAGTCACGAATTGTGGAACTGAGTATGAATATTGTAATTCATTTCTTAAAATTTTCGATCTCGAATCATTCCCTGATTCAGTTCTATCCTGCCAATGACTGTCATAATAACCCGATCGTATATTAATATCAACTCTTTCATTCAGATTATAGATAAAATGAAGACCGGTTAAAAATCTGTTTGATTTCACTGTTTGTCCTATATCGCCATCTCTGGGTACCAATACATTTCGTGAATCTTTCCAATAAATAAAATTCCCCCGGTCCTGATAGAGATGATTAGCAAAAAAGTTTATGCGTATATCTTTAGTTAGTTTGGTTAAGACTCTCACATAACCTGAAAGCCTTTTATAATAATCATTTAGTCGATACCCGGAATTTTCGTTTCTTCTGAATGAAATGGTGTAACCGAAATCAGGGAGACTATTTGAATGCGTAAATACTTGTCCATTAAATGGGCGTAATTCACCCGACCAATCCCAGGTTTGATAAGAGGGTTTCCCATAGACACCATAGTAACTACTGAAATAATTGAATGGTGTACCGGAGGGTTCTTTAGAAATAATATTTACCACACCGCCGATAGCCGAGGAGCCATACAAAGAACTTGAAGCACCTTTGATAACCTCAATTTTATCAACTTCAGTAATTGGGAGCATTTCCCAAATTATTTCCCCTGAATCGCCGGAATAAATGGGAATACCATCATAGGCAACCAGAACGCGTGTACCTGCACCGCGACTATATCCACTTGACCCACGAATTGAAATCTGATCGAGATTTATGCTAACGCCAGGAACATATCGAAGTGCGTTGTCTAATGAAATATGATTCTTACTTTGAATTACAGAGGAATTGAGAATAATCGCGCTGACAGGAATTTCTGAGAGCCTTTGTTTGTACTTTGAGGCAGTAACAATAATTTCGTCTGAAGAGTATTCTATTGGTTCTAATTTAATCCAAATCTTATCTGATACAGTATCAGGAAGAAGAAAGAGGGGATAATCAGAATATCCGTCACATGAGAAAATTAGAGTAGCCTTTGTCCCAACAATAAGATTGATAGTGAAAGAACCTTCTGAGGTAGTAGTATCTTTTATATTACCTGACTGATCACTGATAACAACATTAGCCACGGGGGTCCCATAAATATCCGTCACATAACCGGAAATATTTCTGGTTTGCGAATGGAGATAAGTATCAAATCGAAAAATAATTAGGAATAAAAAAATAATTTTTTTGATGTTCATCTTAAATTCCTCCCGGGGGCTGAGGTGGGGGATTATTATAATCACAGATAATATTCACATCGCTTTTAAAATTATTTTCAGTAATAATTAAAGGGCTGTAATCGCCGGAGTCACCGGGTGTTTTATATAATCCAACTACATACCAGGCATCGCGTGCCAATGTTAATTCCGGGTCGGTGGATTGTGCCACACATACATAATAATAAGTTCCGGGTGTAATTTCGAAAATGTCGGATAGTTTATTTGTAATACTGCTATAACTATACTCACTTGTACCAATCGGAATGGAATCGCTGATAAATGCAATATTAAACGGATTAAAACGCAAGACACTATTTAATGAATCTTTGAATACAACGAGATGTGTTCTTGTTACACCGGGAGGCCATGTGCCAATAAAGGTAACTTTACCTCCAAATCCGGTAACATTTTGTTGTTTCTCGGGTTCCGGTTCAATACCTTTGTTACAGGAAACAAAAATTAATGTTATGGTAAGCAGTAAATAGTACTTTCTCATAGGCTCTTATTATTATTTGTTTAATATATCAAATCTTGAATATCAGGTCAAAGGAAGAAATATGTTCTTTCCAAAATCCCTCATAATTTATTTCTCCCTAAGTGACTTAGGAAGAAATTTGTAAAAGTTCAAATCTACCTGTTCATTGACTTGTTATAAGTTCTAAAAATCATTATTTTTTCATTTTAATATTGGCGCGTTCGTCTAGTGGCTTAGGACGCTGCCCTCTCAAGGCAGAGATCACGGGTTCGAATCCCGTACGCGCTACTACCTCAAGGAGAATGGCTTTCCTGGAATTTATTTACCAATAAGTAATCATTATGCATCGTTTTGATAAACATATTTTTATTTGTGAAAACTCCCGGCCTGAAGGACACCCACGAGGATGTTGTAAAAGTAAAGGCTCTTCGGAAATTAAAGAACTATTTAGAGAACGGCTCAAGCATTATGGATTAACTCCTGTAGTGAGAGCCAACACTGCCGGTTGTCTTGATGGCTGTGAATACGGGCCAGTAGTTGTGGTTTATCCGGAACAGATTTGGTATGGCGGTGTATCGAAAGATGATGTGGAAGAGATAATTCAGGAACATATAATTGAAGGAAAAATTGTTGAGCGCCTGACAATCAAAGATCCGAAGTATAACAGGGATGCCTGAAACTAAATCTGCTCTTAAATTAAGGGCAATGAAAGTATTTGAAACCTTGAAAAGTACTTACCCGGATGCCCGCTGTGCATTAAACTTCAATACTCCTTTTGAATTATTAATAGCCACTATTTTATCTGCCCAATGCACAGATGCGAGAGTTAATATTGTAACTTCAAATCTTTTTCAAAAATTTCGTACACCTGAAGACTTTATTGCTGTTTCTGATTCACAATTAGAAAAAGAAATATTTTCAACCGGATTTTACCGGCAGAAAGCCCGACACATAAAAAGTGTGTGTAAAATATTAATAGAAAAGCATAATGGAATTGTACCCGAAAATTTTGAAGAATTGAATAAAATGCCGGGAGTAGGAAGAAAAACCGCTTCTGTTATTATGGGGAACGCATTTGGTATTCCTGCAATTGCAGTAGATACACATGTAAAACGGCTTTCGAATTTATTAGGATTTGTGAATACTTCAGATCCGGATAAAATTGAGCTGGAATTGATGAAAATTATTCCACGCGAAGACTGGACTCTTTCTTCACATCTTCTCGCCACTCATGGCCGTACAACTTGTATTGCACGGCGACCTATGTGCGGTAATTGTTCAATCTCTCAGTACTGTCCATCTAAATTACCTTAATTGAAGGAGCTAATTTATGCATGAAAGAGACCGGAATTATTGTTTTCTGTTATTAAATGAATATACAAAAAGTGAAAGCCTGTTAAAACATGCATTGGCTGTTGAGGCATGTGTCCTTGAATATTCCCGAATTCTAAACGGAGACAGTGAGTATTGGGGAAATGTTGCTTTACTGCACGATTTTGATTACGAAATGTTTCCCTCCGAAACTGATCATCCTTACAAAGGTGCAGAAATACTGAGAGAGCGGGGATTTGAAGAAGAATTCATTCAGACTATATTGTCCCATACAAATTATACCGGAGTGCCGAGAACCACACAATTACGAAAAGTCCTGTTTGCTTGCGATGAACTTGCAGGTTTTCTCACGGCTGTTTCTTATGTGCGCCCCACAAAAAATCTGGACGGGGTTGAACCAAAATCCGTTATTAAAAAAATGAAAGACAAAGCATTTGCCAGAAGTGTGTCGAGAGAAGATATGATAAAGGGTGCTGAATTACTTGGTCTGCCGCTCGAAGAACATATTATAAACTGCATTAATGGTATGCGAAAAGTCTCAGAAACTTTATTTGGTAACAAATAAAAATGATTCTACCATTTTTCTTACCTCTCTTGACAAGAATAAGGAATATCTCTATTTTTGATAAAAAAATAGGAGAGTTCTCAAGAGATTATTGCTACTTTAATTGTTTTAATTTACTTTTTTCATGAAAAGCAAAATCTCTATTATTTTATTCCTGTTATTGCAGTATCCTTTACTCTCTCAAGGCTTTAGGGATATTTCGATAATTTCTTCCGACCCCTCATCATTTAAGGCTATATTTACCCCAATAATTACTGATAGTTCTTTTATTACAATCAGCAACAGGGATTTTTATCGACTGAATTTTCTTAACGCGGAAGTCTTTGCTAATCAGGAATTTGGTAAACCACTTTTCCCGGTGAGAAATATCCCAATTCAAATACCAACATTAACAGAAAATAAAATCACCGTTGAACCAACGAAGTATTATGAAATTAATGGTCTTTTGATACCTTACTTTCCCACTGATATTACAGAAGAGAATAAGTTACGCTATTTAGAAGAAGATTATTATCAGAATTTTATTGCTCCGCCGCTTTACAAGATTGCAGAACCGGGTTATGTAAGAGATGCATTAATGACCGTGTTGTCTATTTCACCGGTAGTTTTTTATCCCTCCCGAAATGTAATAAGAATTTATACCGAGCTACAAATAACTGTTGAATATGGCATCCAACCCGAATATGATAATAAAACACAAACTGACATTTTCACCGATGGATTAGCTGTTAACGCATTTCAGGGAAAATTCTGGGTGACCCCAAAGAGTGATAAGCCTTCTACTGTTGCGAATAGCGTCCTTTCACAAGGCAGATGGTTTAGATTTGAGGCTCCTGAGGAAGGAATGTATAAAATTACCCGTAATATGCTTGCATCCGTTGGAATTGATGCCTCTACTGTTGACCCCAGAACAATAAAAATTTATAACAATAGCGGAATACCTCTGGCCGAAGGGGTATTGGCAAATTCTGTTGATGATCTGGTTGAGAATGCAATAATGGTATCGGGTGAGTCTGATGGAAAATTTGATGAGCAGGACTACATTTTATTTTATGGAAGGGGAGTGAATTTCTGGTATTTTGATACTTTATCGGGTGCTGTAAGAAGAAATATCAATCCTTATAGTACTGCTAATTATTATTTTATTACTTCAGGAGGCGCCAACGGTAAAAGGATCTCGCAAAAGAATGGATTAAATGTTCCATCAGCAACAATCAGAACAACCACTGCCGCATTTGTACATCACGAAGAGGATAGAATTAATATAGGGAAAAGTGGAAGGGAATTTTATGGTGAGGAATTTTCAGAGTCGAATAAATCGAGAACCTTTACTTTAAAGTTGGATGGTCTTCTTGCTGAATTTCCGATTAACTACAAGACAAGGTTCATTAATGCTTCTTCGGCGAATGTTCGTCTCGATATAACAGAAAATAATGTTCTCAAATATTCAAAAACTCTCATTGGTTACGGAACAGACCAATACACATTTGGTATTCAGGATTTAGGACAGTTCTCCGTTTCAGGAGGACTACCCGACAACAGAAGCAATTTAAAATTTACATTTAATGCTACCGGATCTGCCTCGTATGGTTATCTTGATTATTATGAGATTAACTATACGAAATCATTGGCGGCAATTAACGATATTTCACTTTTTTATTCATCTAAAACTAATGATGTAGCTGAATATCGTTTATCTGAATTTTCCAGTTCAGACATTTATGTATTTGATGTAAGCGATTATGCAAATGTAAAACAAATTACCTCTCCTGTTCTGCACAGCGGAGGCGAATATCGATTTCAGGCGGAGGAAAGCTCTAACTCCATTTATAAATATTTTGCTTGCACTGGTTCTACCTGGAAAACACCTGTGGGTTTTTCGGAAGTAAAAAATCAAAATATCCATGGTGAAAGTAACGGATATAAGTACATTGTTATCTCACCCTCGCAGTTTATTGAGCAGGCACAACGACTAGCAGATTTTCGATCAACTCAGGCAAAAATTCCTGTGTCATCAAAAGTTTATCTTATTGATGAGATTTATAACGAGTTTGGCGGTGGATTGAAAGATCCTACAGCAATTCGTAATTTTATTCGTTATGCTTACAATAATTGGGCACAAAAACCGGAATATGTTCTTCTGTTTGGTGATGGAGACTACGACTTCAGAAATATTGAGGGATTCGGAAATAATTTTATACCTGCATTTCAAACTCAGGAATCACTTGCAGAAATTGACTCATATAATACAGATGATTATTATGCAAGAATTAAGGGAAACGACCTTTATATTGATATTGCAGTGGGCAGGCTTCCGGTGCAATCTCAGTTTGAGGCGAAGGTTATCGTTGATAAAATAATCCGCTATGAAACACAGGATGATAAGTCAGGCTGGAAAAATACCGTGACTCTGGTTGCAGATGATGGACTTACTTCTACATCAAATGATGGATCTACTCATACAGATCAGTCAGAAGATTTAGATGAGTTTTTTATCCCTAAGTCGATGGATAAAAGAAAAATTTATCTTGCAGTATATCCGACGAGTTTCACCAGTTTAGGAAGAAGAAAACCCGATGTGAACACTGCAATTATTCAGGCTGTAAATGAGGGGACACTTATTCTGAATTATATAGGTCATGGTTCTCCCGAACTTTGGGCTCATGAACAGGTGTTTGTTAAAGATGTTTCAATTCCGTTGTTCAGAAATAAAAATCCATTTTTCCTCACAGCCGCCACATGTGATTTCGGCTATTTTGATAAGACCAGCGGTCAGAGTGCTTTGGAAGTAATGTTATTATTAGAAAACTATGGCGCAGTAGGAGGATTCACCTCCACGAGACCGGTTTATTCGATTTTAAATGCGGCGATTAATAATGAATTTTATGACAGAAGTCTTAATTCAGCAAGAGACACGCTAAACCTTCCCATCCCGATTGGTAAAGCATACTTGCAGACTAAGGCATTCAAAATAGATAAGAATGACCAAAAGTATCACCTTTTTTCCGACCCATTATTACGATTAAATCTTCCTCAGTACGGAGCTTCAGTTGATAGTATTAACGGGTCAGGTTTAACAACCGATGTTCAGGTAAAAGCACTGCAGAACATTTCAATTCAAGGAAGAGTATTAAAACCTGATAATTCTGAATGGCAGGATTTTAATGGTGAAGCAATTATCTCGATTTATGACTCAGAGAAAAGACAACAAATCCCTGAATTTGGTAGTACTTATTACATCAATTTACAGGGGGGAGTAATTTTCAAAGGAAGAGTTAGTGTTGTTAATGGTAAATTTCAATCATCATTTGTTGTGCCGAAAGATATTTCCTATGAGAACAGAAACGGCAGAATTGTAGCGTATTTTTTCAATGAAGAAAATGATGGTATAGCATTTACAAGTAAAATTCGGGTTGGAGGAACGGATACAACAAATATCAATGACAATGCAGGGCCAAGAATAGAAATTTTGTTTGATGATGAAAAATTTGATGGAGCAACTCTTATTAATCCGAATAGTAAGTTAATAGTTAAATTGGAAGATGAAACAGGGCTGAATGCAACCGGTACCGGAGTTGGACATAAACTTGAAGCTATATTAAATGATAATGCTACAAATACTATCGACCTGACGAATTACTTTACAAGTGATCTCAATTCAGGTGGAACCTCCGGTAAAGTGGAATACGGGTTTACAAATCTTTCTGCCGGAGATTACAAAATTGAGGTTAAAGCGTGGGATGTTTTCAATAACTCTAATTCCAATTATACATTTTTTACTGTTGTGGAGGGCGGTGAAGAAACAGTTGGTTCGGTGTTAAATTATCCTAATCCATTTTCATCTGTTACAACATTTTTGTTTCAGCATAATTTTACTTCACCGGTTGATGTTAAAATTAAAATATTCAGTGTCGTCGGAAGGCTGTTAAATGAAATTGAACAGTATAACATAGAAGAACGATATGTTCGGATAAATTGGGATGGACGGGATAAAGATGGTAACTTCCTTGCAAATGGCGTTTATCTTTATAAATTGATTGTAAAAACAGGTAATGACTCAAAGCAGATAACCGGTAGCCTTGCTATCACCCGTTAGAGAATGGCGAAATTATTCGGTTTTTTTATTAAAAATAACTCTTTAAAATTAAGTTTGGTTTTTTCTGCAAGTTTGAAAATTATAAATATATTATCTCAGGAGGATACTTAATGAAACAACGCAGTATATTGCTGCTTTTATTGGCGGGTATGTGGTTTTTTCCCGTAGAAACTAACGCTCAGGGGGAAGCTGCTGTTCCTTTTCTATTACTTGCTCCCGACTCTCGTTTTAGCGGACTCGGAGAATCAGGCGCGGGACTCGCCGACAATTCCTCAGCGGTATTCTGGAATCCTGCCGGTATTGCTTTTTTGACCGGACAGGAGTTTACTTTTACTCATAGTAACTGGCTTCCACAATTTAAACTTGATCTGTTTTACGATTATGCAACCTACAGGAATTACATTCCTGACATTGATGGTAGTGTTACTGCAAGTATTACATATATGAACTATGGCGAATTCGTTCGTACAGGTCCCGACGGACCTACACCGTTAGGTACATTTCGTGCATTCGATGCCGCTTTAACATTAGGATATGCAACAAAACTTTCTCCGGATTGGGGAATTGGTTTCAATTTTCGTATCATTCACAGTAATCTCTCCGATCAGCCAACTGCTGAAGAGAAGGGAAGCGGTGTAGCAACAACAGTTAGTTTTGATGTTGCAGGTATGTGGCGGCCTTCCAGTCTTATCATTCCATTTACCGATGAAGATATTGGTAATAACTTTAGTCTCGGTCTAAATCTCAGCAATTTAGGTCCAAAGATTTTCTACATTGATAGAGCTCAGGCGGATCCTATTCCAACAAACCTTCGTCTTGGTTTGGCTTATCGGATATTTAGTGATGATTTTAACTCGCTTACTTACACTTTAGATTTTAGTAAGTTGATGGTGAAAAAAGATACCACCGGCGCCAGCGATGAGTTTTATCGTGCACTTTTTACCTCCTGGGTTGATAAACCATTAAAGACAGAACTCCGGGATATTGTAACAACTATGGGTTTAGAGTACCTATACGGACAGCAGGGTGATTTTCTCTTTGCTCTTCGCACCGGATATTTTTATGAAGATCCTGCTTTTGGTAACCGTAAATTCATAACACTCGGCGCAGGAATCCGTTATGATATCTATGGATTTGATTTCAGTTATATCTCAACTTCTGTATTTAAGAATGGTGAAAACCATCCTCTCTCGGATACTCTTCGTTTTACTTTTCTCGTAGGATGGGGAGCGACACCCGAAAGTACAAAGGGTTTCCCCAGAGGTCTCTGATATTTTATAAATGAAAAAATTCAATCTGGTATTTTTTGTTTTGTGCGGGTTGGTGCAGGTTTTTGCTCAACCCGCCTATAAAATCCATCCCTCTGCAAAACTGCAGAACACTGTGGTGAGTTCAAGTATTGATACAATCCGAATTTTGGCTGTAATGGTGGAATTCCAAACGGATAATGATGCCACCACAGTTGGTAATGGTAAATTTGACTCCATTTACACGCAGACTTATGATGAGTCAATACTCGATCCACTTCCTCACGATTCAGCCTATTTTGCGGCGCATTTAGAGTTTGCCCGAAACTATTTCCGCAAGGTCTCAGGAAATAAAACCATCATTGATTATACCGTTTTACCTCAGCGTATTACGGTTTCGAAAACAATGAAAAATTATTCGCCGCCTATTCAATCCACTGACTTTTTACCGGTTGCACAACTGATTGATGAAACATGGAAAATTGCTGATACACTATTTCCTAATGTTGACTTCAGTGCATACAATTTATTTGCAATCTTTCATGCCGGCGTTGGAAGAGATGTTTCTTTACCGGGATCATTAGGTAATGAGCGTGATATTCCCTCAATATTTATGGGATTAAATTCATTGCAGAAATACTTTGGAGCATCGTATTCCGGTGTACCCGTGAGGAACGGTAGTTTCTCTATTAAAAACTCAATGATACTTCCTCAAACGCAAAACCGTGAACTTGAATCTTTCGGAACAAAATACCTTGTTGAAATCACCATCAATGGACTTATAGTTTCCAGTATCGCAAGCTATCTTGGATTACCAGATCTTTTTGATACGAAAACAGGTCTTTCGGCTATCGGTAGATTTGGATTAATGGACGGGCAGTCTATTTTTGCGTACAATGGAGTATTTCCACCACAACCTTCTGCATGGGAGCGGATTCATTTAGGGTGGGCTAGCGTTATCGAAATTAAGCCTGCAGAAAAAAAGAATTTTTCAATAAAATCGTTCGTGAATTCTCTCCCCGGTGATTCTGTTATTTATAAAATTCCTATTAACGCTTCAGAATATTTTCTGGTTGAAAATCGTCAAAGGGATGTGAATGATGATGGCGCGAAGATTACAATCAGATCCGGTGGCAGCAGTGTAACAAAAACTTTTTCTGCCGATGGTAATGGATTTTACAGTTTTGATATTGATTCCTTACATGGCGTTATTACCGATGTAGATGAATTTGATTGGGCAGTACCGGGAAGCGGTATTGTCATCTGGCATATTGATGAGGAAACAATTAATCAAAATATTGCTACTAATACTATTAATGCTGATAAAAAACGCAGGGGAGTAGATGTTGAGGAAGCTGACGGAATTCAGGATATAGGAGAAGAATTCCAAACAATATTTGGTGATATTGTTGTGGGTGAGGGCTCTCCGGAAGATTTTTGGTTTGCAGGCAATCCGGCAAAATTATATTCGAACAGATTCGATAAAAATACATTTCCCGCATCAAACACAAATTCCGGCGCTTATAGTTATGTTACAATGTCTGATTTCAGTGATACTACAAATACAATGACCTTCAGTGTTATTGTTCGGGATACTGCTATTGCCCCACATTATACCAGAAATTTTTATGTCTCTTCGTTAAAGAATTCAGTAAAGTTTTTTACCGCCGCCGCCAATAACTACTTTGCAGTTACAACGGATGATACACTTAATATCATAAATTTAACAACGGGTTCTTCAGATATTGTTCACGAATTTTCCGATTACGGAACTGCCGTTGACATAGGATTGGTTGCTGGTTCAAAGGATAAGAAACTTAATTTATATAAAACTAACGGAAGCATTGCATTTAATGAAAATCTTGATGTTGGAGAAAAAATTTCCACTGCTCCGGTAATTGGAGTAAATGCAAGTGAACAGAAAAGAATTTATATTGGAACCGAATCCGGCAAGGTCATAACTGTTGACCCTGGATTAATTTCCGGCCCTCCTGCTTCTATATTGCAAATAGATAGTCTTGGAGAAAAATTACCTGTTATCAGAGTGATTAATTCAGGTACTTACATTGCAACGATTAAATCGGATACTGCTTCGAATCGTTATGTTATAGAAGACAATGAAGTAGTGAAAATTTTCACCGCGGGTAGATTTATTGATGCAGGTTTTTATAAAAATAGTTCCGGTACAAAGTATTTTATCGTTCTTAGGGATAAAAATATCTTTGACATTTGGAAAGGTAATCAACTTTATCGTTCTTTTTCTGTCTCACCGGAATATTTAGAAAAATTTTCTACGATTGATTTAACGGGCGAAACAGATGCTGCCATCTGCTTCGTTAGTGGTAATAAACTATTTGCCTATAACATTAATGGTGCCCTCATTGATAATTTCCCGGTAGCTTTAAGTGGTTCTGATGAATTTACCACTCAGCCGATTGGAGTACAATTACGGGGAAATAGCAATACTGAGTTACTTGTCATATCATCAACTGGCGCAATGTATGCTTTTGATGGTGCGAATGGTAAGGTACTTAATGATTTTCCAATCTCATTCAGCCGAGAAACTTACTCATCCCCCTATATTTTTACCTTAGATGGTAAAACTGCAATAGCCGCCATATCCAAATCCGGTGGGCTTACCTCATGGTTTATTTCTACCGCAGAAAATCAGATCCTTTACACGGGCACATACGGTGATGGCAGGAACTCACTTGAAACCAAAATGCGTGGTATTGACTACCGTGAAACCAGAATACTGCCCCTCGAAAGAGTGTATAATTATCCTAATCCAGTATATGATAACCGAACGGCAATCAGGTATTATACCTCTCTTGAATCGGATGTAACCGTTCGTATTTTTGATGCCAGTGGTGATAAAGTAACCGAACTGAAAGGTAAGGGTTCAGCAGGATTTGATAATGAAATAATATGGGATGTATCTGAAGTTCAGAGTGGTATTTATCTGGCTCAGGTAGAGGTGTCCACCGTTACCGGTTTAAAAGAATCTACAATAATTAAAATTGCTGTTGTTCATTAACAAGTTTTCAGCCTGAATTACTTCCATGCGTAAAATTCTCCTTGTTGTTTTTACTGTTTTATTAACACCGCTTTCATTTTCTCAATTCACCGAATTTCATCCGGAACTAACCTGGTACACTTTAAAGAGTGATAATGTTTATGTTCACTTTCACGATGGTGCTGAACGAACTGCACGCGTTGTATTAAAAATAGCAAACGAGGTATGGGGACCAATTACCAGTCTTTATAACTATCAGCCGGAAAGAGTTCACTATGTTATTAAGGATATTGATGACTATTCCAATGGTGCAACATATTTTTTCGATAATAAAATAGAAATTTGGACGAGCGCCCTTGATTTTGATCTGAGAGGTTCGCATAACTGGTTGAGGAATGTAATCTCGCACGAGTTTACTCATCTTGTCCAGATTCAGGCAAGTTTAAAGGCTAAACGCACTATACCTGCGTTTTATTTGCAGTGGCTGAATTACGAAGATGAGAGAAGACCTGATATTCTGTATGGATTTCCGAATGTCATAGTTTCCTATCCTATTGCTATGATAAATGTTCCCGCGTGGTTTGCAGAAGGAACAGCACAATATATGAGGAGAAATTTTGACTATGACAATTGGGATTCACACAGAGACATGATTTTACGATCTTATGTTTTAGATAATAACATGCTCACCTGGAACCAGATGGGTCAGTTTGAAAAAACAAGCCTGGGTAATGAATCAGTGTATAATTCAGGATTTGCACTAACACTTTACATTGCCCAGAAATATGGTGAGGACAAACTGCGTTTAATCTCTGAACGATTAGGCGTGTTGAAAAATTTTACTATTGATGAAGCAATACAGGATGTTCTTGGTATTTCGGGTATTCAACTGTATAACGAGTGGAAAGATTTCCTAACAACGGATTATAATAATCGTATTTCTAAAGTATTGTTGAATACCGTTGAAGGGAAGAAAGTCAGGTCTGAGGGATTTGGCAATTTTTATCCGGGTCTGTTTGAGGGCAGTAGTAGTTTCCTGTATGTATCGAATAAAAATAACGACTATTTCGGACTCTCTTCTATTTATCTGGCTGATTCAATCAATGGCGAGGATAAATTACTTGTTTCAGGTGTAAGATCAGCGGCAGTTAAGATTCCCGGCAAAAATGCAATTCTTTACTCAAAGCTTACCGAAGAAAATCCTAACAGAAGTAATGTACACGACATTTTTATTTATGATTTAGATAATGAAGAAGAAAAAAGAATAACATATAATTTGCGTGCGAACAATCCCACACTTTCCGAAGACGGCAAGAATATAGTATTTGTTACCCAAAGGGATGGGACAACAAATCTTGCCCTAATAGATCTAAATGGTGAAAATTATCGTGCGTTGACTAATTATCAGAATGGAGAGCAGGTTTATAATCCCAGATTTTCGCCGGACGGCTCTTATATTTATTTTGATTATTCCTATCACCACGGTCGTGATTTATTTCGAATTCCGATATCAGGAGGTGAAGTTGAACCGGTACTTACTACTTCTGCAGATGAGCGAAATGTAAGTTTTGTTGATAATGTATCATTTGTATATTCTTCCGACAGAACCGGAATATTTAATTTGTATCTTTATAACTTGCGCACCAAGGAATCCGTCCAGCTTACTAATGTTAAAGGTGGAGCTTTTTATCCGGCAGTTGCCAAAGATGGTTCTATCTTTTATTCCGGATATACCTCAGAGGGATATAAAATCTATCATATTTCTCCATCGGAAATGTCCTCAGTCGTTCCGGGAATGGATTATATTTCAATTAAGAATCCTCCTCTACAAAAAGATAGTCTAAAAGGTGATTTTGACGAATTACTGGCAGAGAGATTGAAAAATTTTAATGACTACTCCTACGGACAGGAACAAAAAGAGAAATATAGCGGTGCATTTAGTAAGCTTACATTTTTTCCCCTCTTGCGGTATGATAATTATAATACCTCAAATAAATTCTACGAAAAACTGAAGCCGGGCGTTTATGTTACATCAAGTGATATGCTTAACCGATATTCTGTATTTGCCGGAGCAACGGTTAATACCAGAATGGAGAGGGATTTATTTTTTATGTTTGAATATAAAAATAAGTTACCACTTTTGTATGATATCGGCATAAAACCTGAACTCTCTCTTGAGCTTTATAACATTAGCAGAAAAGCAGATGTAGATATTTTCATAGACGAGTTTCCGGTCATTAAAACAGATGTCAGTTATAACCTCTTTGAGGTTGATGTTATTGCACACCATAAAATTATTAGTAGGGAACATGATCTGTTTCTGAAGTATGCTTTCAGCAGATATTCCGCTACAATAGGAAGTTTTATTTTTCCGGGAACAGCCACCCTGTATCCAACGAGCAGTGATCCATATCTTATTGGAGGTAATTTTGAAATAAAATATAGATTTGATGCAAAGTTACCTTATATTGATAGTGATATAAACCCCGTCGGGAGTGATATGGAAATTAAATATAATTATGAATTAAACAAATTTAATCCTGATGGTGAATACACAGTTGACGATGGAATACTGAAACCTCTCTATAAAAATTTCAATTTTCATCGTATAGAGACAAATCTGAATTCTTCCTTTCGGGTTGGTAAAGCATCTACCATTTTTACCAAATTCCGTTATGGAAACATTTTAGGAAGTGAGGTACCTGATTTTTTTGATTTCTATCTTGGTGGTTTAATCGGTATGAAAGCATACCCGTTTTATGCAATCAGTGGAAATGAAATAGTATGGTTACATGCCGGTTACAGGTTTGCTTTATGGAAGAATATTGATTCAAGATTTATGAATTTTTATATAGATAAAATATTCTTTTCCATTTATGGCGATATTGGAAATGCCTGGACAAAAACTACTACCTTAAAGGATATGAAAAAAGGCGCAGGTGCAGAGGTTCGTTTTGCTCTTAATTCATATTATTTATTTCCAACAAGTATTTTTATAAACGCTTCCTATGGGTTTGATTCGTTTTCACGGGAGTTCCGTGGAAAAACTGTAACCTACGGCCGTGAAGTACGAATGTACGCTGGCATTCTTTTCGGTTTTGATTTTTGAGGATACCCTATATGATAAATTACATCCTTCTCAGTTTATTCTTTTTGTCAGTTATTAGTACCGCTCAGAAAAATGAGAAAATGCTTCTCAGTGGCAATATTTCAATTGATTCGAAATTGTTGTTTAATGAATCAGTGTCAAACACTACTTCGCTTATTCCTGCACAAGCACCCAAAAAAAGTGTTTTATTAGCCGGAGTACTTTCATTTATTTTGCCCGGCGCTGGCGAGTTCTACACTGAAAACTATTATCAGGCCGCCGCTTTTGCTGCAATTGAACTAACAGCTATTGGTATTGCCCTAACCTATGACAAAAAGGGGAATGATCAGACAACTGTATTTCAAAATTTTGCCGATCAGAATTGGAGCGTGGTAAAATATGCCGAATGGCTTAACAGGTTTGAGCAGGCAAATATTCCGATTAATCCGGATGTAACATTAAATCCCTGGGACAGAGTAAATTGGGATAGTTTAAATTATTATGAATCAAAATTCTCCCATAAACTGCCAAGACATGGTGAACAACAGTATTATGAGTTGATTGGTAAATATCCACAATATAGTCCGGGGTGGAATGCATTTGATCCCAATGAACCCGATTACCATGTTCTTCCTCAGATTTTTCTTGATTATGCCGCAATGCGGGGAAAAGCAAATGATTATTATAACATTGCCTCAAAAGCTGTTATAGCAATATATATCAATCACTTTTTAAGTGTTATTGATGCGGTGTGGAGTGCGGTTAATTATAACAAGAATGTTTCCTTAAGCGCTGAATATGAAAGAATTTCTCTTCAGGGATTTGCTGATTACGAGACCAGATTGAATCTTCGCATTAGGTTTTGATCTGATGCCCCAAATATTGCGTGGAATCATTATCTTAGGTTTCCTTGCCACCAACTGCTTGCCGCAGATAAGAGTTAAAGCAGTGGGGGATATAATGCTTGGCTCATACACACCGAAAAAAGTTTTACCACCTTCTGACGGGAAAATATTTATTGATTCAATTGGGCAGTATCTTACCGGTGCGGATATTTTATTCGGTAATCTTGAAGGTGTTTTTATTAAGGAGGGGATGAAGGCGCGTCCATGTTCCGAAACAGCAATAAAAAATAACTGGTGTTATCGATTCGGAATGCCTGCAAAGCTAGCTGGTACTTTGAAGATTCTGGGTTTTTCTGCTGTTAGTCAGGATAATAATCATAATAACGATTTTCTTGAAGAGGGCAGAAGGTTTTCCGCAAAAGTTCTCGTGGAAAATGGTGTAACCCCGTTAGAAAAAAAGTCGCCGAAATTCTTTATTGTAAAAAACCGAAAAATTGTCATTATACCATTTGGAACATCCGGCGATTCCTTTCAAATTTATGATCTGAATGAGGTCAAATCAGTGGTAGAAAAGTTTCGCAACCAGAGTGACATAATAATTGTAACCTTTCATGCGGGAGCAGAAGGGCATGGGGCATGGAGAACACCAGATAATGTTGAATGGTACGCCGGAGAAAACAGAGGTAATTCAAGGAAATTTGCATATACAGCAATTGACGCCGGCGCCGATTTAGTAGTTGGACATGGTCCTCATGTTCTAAGAGGGATGGAGATTTATAATCACAAGCTCATTGCCTATTCTCTTGGTAATTTTTTAACCTATGGAAATGTGAGTATTCAGGGGCAGAGTGGAATCACCTGTATTCTTGAAGTACTCTTAGATGAAGAAACCGGTGACTTTAAGGGGGGGAGAATAATTCCTGCGCGGCAACGCCCGCCCGGTTACCCTGTTTTTGATAGTAGCGGTGAAGCAATTAAACACATAAAAAAAATGAATGAGCTTGACTTTCCTAAAACTGCTCCTAAAATCGGAGAG
>CAYTLQ010000335.1:0-25729 GCA_964438715.1 uncultured Ignavibacteriaceae bacterium | reverse complement strand
TTATTATTGGAACCGGAATTTATTTTGTGTTTTTTCATTCATCCGACAATGAAATAATTGTAGAAGAGCCGGTAGAGGATATTATTGCAAAATCAAAAAATCGTTATAAAGAAACAGCTACCGGAGATGTTTCTACCGTTGCGGCGGGCGACAGTCTTATCCTCCGTATCACGGCATCAGACTCCTCCTGGGTACAAATCCTTATTGATAACACACTGCGTTATGAATATTTTCTGCTTCCACAACAATCAATTATTCAGAAAGCACAAACCACTTTTGATCTTACAATTGGTAACTCGGGAGCTGTAAGTTTATTTCTAAATGATAAAGAGCTATTATTTAAAAAACAGACGAAGCGTTCAATGAGATTATCGGTGGATAAGAGCGGTATAAAAACTCCCGAATCCACTCCCGGTCAATCTGTAACAAAACCCAAAACTCCATAAATATTAATTATTCAGATGAACGCGGAAAAAAAAATTCAGCAACTCCGTGAAAAAATAAGGGAACATGATTATCGGTATTATGTGCTTAATGATCCCGTTATCAGCGATTATGACTATGATGCATTACTTCGTGAACTTGAGCAACTCGAATCACAATTTCCGGAACTTATAAGCCCTGATTCTCCCACTCAGCGAGTGGGAAAAGACCTTACAAAAGAGTTCCCGCCACATAAACATAAATTCCCAATGCTCAGTCTGGCAAATACTTACTCCGAAGAAGAGTTGTACGATTTTGACAGGAGAGTACGCGACGGGTTACCTTACGGTGCAAAACCAGGGTATATAGTAGAGTTTAAAATTGATGGCGTTTCTATAAGCTTAACTTACAAAGAAGGAAAACTTGCGGGAGCGGCAACGCGCGGCGATGGAGAAACCGGAGAGCTTGTAACAGCTAACATAAAAACAATTCGATCTGTTCCGCTAACACTTACCAAACCAAAAAACTTGAAGCATTTGCCCGATGAATTTGAGGTTCGTGGTGAAATCTATATGGAAATCGAAGATTTCCGGAAACTTAATCGCGAGCGTGAAGAGCGTGGTGAGAAACTTTTTGCTAATCCTAGGAATTTTGCTTCAGGTACAATAAAAATGCAGGACCCTAAAATTGTAGCGTCCCGACCATTGAAAATTTTCACCTATTATTTTCTATCTGAAAAACCTGTATTCTCAACACAGAATGAAAATTTAGAACTGCTTTCGTCTCTCGGCTTCAGAGTAAATCCCGATTATCGGTTATGCAGTAATATTGAGGAAGTAATTATCACTTGCAGGGATTTTGAAGCAAAACGGGATGGACTGCCTTACGAGGTTGATGGTGTTGTTATTAAAGTTAATACTCTTGAGCATCAGAAAATCCTGGGGAGTATCGCAAAATCTCCCCGTTGGGCTGTTGCTTATAAGTTTAAGGCAAAACAAGCATTTACAAAATTACGGGATGTAACCTGGCAGGTTGGCAGAACAGGAGCTGTTACTCCGGTAGCTGAACTTGAGCCGGTATTTCTTGCAGGCTCTACTATAAGTCGCGCCACTTTGCATAATTACGATGAAATTCAAAGAAAAGATCTTCATCGCGAGGACATCGTTATAATAGAAAAAGGAGGCGATGTTATACCAAAGGTAACCGGAGTTGTTCTTGAAAAGAGAAAAAAGAATTCAGAAAAGATTATGCCTCCCTCTGTATGTCCCACCTGTGGAAGTAAACTCTTCCAACCGGAGGAAGAAGTTACATTTTATTGTGAAAACAGCGAGTGTCCTGATCAGGTAAAGGGAAGAATCGAACATTTTTCTTCAAGGGGCGCAATGGACATCGAGGGACTCGGTGAAGCGCTAATAGATACTTTTGTTAACAATGGATTTTTGAAAACTTATGCTGACATATATGAATTGCATAACTACAAAGAGCAATTAACGGCATTAGAGCGTTTTGGAGAAAAAAGTATCAACAATCTTCTTGCGGCAATAGAAAAAAGCAAGGAACAGCCTTTCAGTAAAGTGTTATTTGCTTTAGGTATCAGGTATGTCGGTGCGGGAGTCGCAAAAAAACTTGCATCGCATTTCCGAAATATCGATAACTTACTCTCCGCATCTGAAGAAGAAATATCGGCTGTTTATGAAATCGGTGAAAGAATATCAGGTAGTATAAAAAGATTTTTCAGTAATCCTCATAATCTGCACATCGTTCAACGGTTGCGGGAATATAAACTCCGTTTCAGCGAGGAAGAAAAACAAGTAACCGATAATTTCTTTAAAGGCAAAACCTTTGTTCTAACAGGCTCGTTACAGTCCCTTAGCCGGGATGAAGCTTCAGACCGAATAACAGCACTTGGGGGGCGCTCATCTGCTTCTGTCAGTAAAAAAACGGATTATGTAATTGCCGGTGAAAGCGCCGGTTCAAAATTAAAAAAAGCTTTTGAGTTAAACATACCCGTACTATCTGAGACCGACTTTCTGCGTGAATTACGCAAGGCTGAAGAGCAATGAAAAATCTTATTGGCAAATGTATTTCATGGTACTTACTACGAAACAATGGTAAGTTTAATTATCAGGGAAAAAAATTTGCCGGATTATTTTCGAGAACGGAATCAATTATACTTATTGCTCCCGAAGATGAGAAGCGATTACATTATACAACTGAGCTTCTTTCTGATCTCTTACAGCGTGATAAAAAAATAACGATATTTCTTGAGCATAGCGGTCGGTCATATTTTAATCGTTTTCCGAAAGTACATTTCGAAGAGTATTTTTTATCGAACAGAACAAAATTTAATACTCCGAAAAAACCTGTTCAGCTTGCGCTTAAGTCTTTGCAGGCAGATATGCTGATAAACCTTATACCCGGAAATGATTTGTTTTCGGATACATGTTCGGCTTTCATCAACGCAGAGACGAAAATTGGAATTAATAAAAAACTTAAACATCCGGTTTATAATTTCCAGATTACAATTCAAAATCCAGAGCCGGAAAAAACTTATGAAAAATTATTAAATTGCTTACTGATGTTTTAGTTCATTTATGAATTTCGAGTATAGAATTTTTGACGGTGTATCGGTATTTAAACTTCACGAAAGAAAACTGGATACAAATAATTCCGGTTTACTGAAAGGGGAGTTCACCTCCATTATAAAAAATGGCCGGATAACCCGATTTGTTGTTGACCTTACGGATGTAGAACACTGCGATAGTTCCGGTTTAAGTGCCCTTCTCGTTGCCAATAACCTAATCCAGGGAAATGACGGTCATATTCGTGTTGTTGCCTCTGAAAAAATTATGAATCTTGTTTCTGTTACACGGCTCGACCAGGTATTACAACTTGCCCCTACTACTCAGGATGCAGTGGGCGAGCTTAGCGGGTTGTAATCAGTTATTGTTCTATTTCGGGACTTCATTTTCTGTTACTTTTTCAGTGCAGTTTATAATCGTGATTTTTACATTATGAATACAGATGATTTATTAAAAAAATTAAAACTTATAGTTTTCGATCTTGACGGTACTCTCTTAAACGATGAGGGAGATATCGGAAGAGAATCTGTGCGCCTGATTAAGGAACTTGGACAAACAGGTGTACAGTTTACATTTGCAACGGGGCGATTACATTCCGCCCTTGTAGAATATGCAGAAGAATTAAATATACGGACACCCCTTATTTCCTTAGACGGTGCACTGATAAAATCATATCCTGATGGGAAAATAATTCACCAGACTTTTATTAAAGCACATCATATCAAAAAAATTATTACCTATTCGGAGCAATACCTTATAAAAATGGCTATGTGCCACGCTGATGCAATTTATTATACCGAACATAATGAAACTATACCAGACCTTATTGATAAATTCGGTGCAAAGTTTCTTGAAATTGACTCTTATGATAATATAATTAACGGCACTCTTGAAATAGTAATGGTAAGCGAGTATAAAGAAAAACTTAAGTTTATCAATAAGCGTTTGAATTTTCCCTACTCAATTGGGCTCTCAACCAGTTATGCAAAATCACACTCAAATGAAAATCTCTACTATCTGGAGGTGCGCAGATCAGGCTCAACGAAAGGTTCGGGCCTGAAGAGACTTATCCGTCACCTTGGTATTAACATAAAACATACTGCAGTGATTGGCGACTGGTATAACGATCTTTCACTGTTCCAGACAGATGCTGTAAAAGTTGCCCTTTCGAACGCCGTTCCCGATATTCGGGGATTAGCAAACATTGTAACGGCAAAAAGCAATAACGAGGACGGTGTTTCTGAATTTCTCGAAATGGTACTTCGGGCAAAAAGAGGATAATTCAAAGTAATAAGATGTTAGAAAAACTAAAAACAAGCTTACGGGTAAAACTCGGTATGCTTGTTATTACGGTATTGATTATTGTCCTTATGCTTCCTCAGGGAGTTTCTCTTGAATCGGAGGTGAGTGTAGGTACCGTATGGATTCAGGAGGACCTGATTGCCCAATTCAGCTTTCCGGTGTTCAAAGATAATGAGCAGTACCAGCGTGAAATTAACGAAGCAAAAAAATTTGTGTACCCGGTATTTGTTGTAAAAGACGAAATACCTCTTTTGGTAGAGGATACTCTTCACCGGTATATAACATTTATTGCTCAGTCTATTAAACACGATTTATCAAAGGGGCAGGGAAAAACAGAAAACCCAACTGTGCTCTCTACTTCCTCATTCAGGCAACTTGAAGCTATACACCAGAGAGAAAAAAACAACCCCAATCCTCTGTTGAATCTGGAACTTTTATGCCGAAAAGTTTTAAAAAGGATATATACAACGGGTGTTCTTGATACAATGCAGCTTAGTGGCCGAAAGGACAGTATCATTATCCGAAGAGGAAATACCGATACAAGACTTGCCGTAAATAATTTTATCTCCGCCGGCAATTTATACAATTATTTTACGCTTGCATATACAGAAAGCGGAGGCACCGCAGAATTGCGTGAACCCGTACGGGAATTAATCTGGCAGTTTATCAAACCCAATGTTATCTTTCAACAGAATCTTACCGAAGAAGAAACCGCAAACGCAATCTCCCGTATATCAAAATATGCAGGTATTGTTACGGAAAACGAAAAAATAATAGGAAAGCATGATCGTATAACTCCGGAAACAAAATTGAAAATAGACTCCTACCGTATTGCAAAAGGTGAGATGACCGGGGAGGAAGGATTGTTTCTTCAGAATGTAGGAAAGTTCCTGCACATCTTTTCGATGGTGCTTCTCTTATCAATTTATATATTCCTGTTCAGAAAGAGGATATACGAGGATAACTTCAAACTTGCAATATTTGCCATTTTATTATTGTGGATTTGTTTCATCAGTTACCTGATAAACTATCTGAACCTTGACGGTTCGGCAGAATTTCTCATTTTCATACCTGCGGCATCGATGTTGATAACAATTATCTTCGATTCGCGTGTAGGGTTCTACAGTACCGTTATATTTTCTTTTGTTACAGGTGGAATACGGGGAAATGATTATGCTTTTGTCGTAATGAATATTTTTGCCGGAGCCCTTTCTGTTTACACCGTAAGAGATATAAAAAACCGGAGTCAGATATTTCGTTCATTTCTTTACATTCTGATAGGATATGTAGTAACTATCCTTGCTTTCGGACTTGAAGAGTTTGCCTCATGGCAAAAAATGCTCACTGATATTGGTTTGGCGGCAACAAACGCGCTTATCAGTCCTGTGCTTACCTACGGACTTCTCATTTTCTTCGAGAAAATATTCAGGATAACTACCGATCTTACATTACTCGAATTATCACATCTTGATAGCCCATTACTGCGCGAACTTGCTCAAAAGGCACCCGGTTCATTTAATCATTCTCTCAACATGGGAACACTCGCCGAAAGCGCCGCTCTTGCAATTGGCGCAAATCCGTTGCTGGCGCGGGTTGGGGCTTATTATCATGATATCGGGAAAACAATAAACCCCCGTTTCTTTGTGGAAAATCAGGTGGAAAACAAAAATATCCACAACGAACTTTCTCCAAAGGATAGTGTGCAAATTATTGTTGAACATGTAAGCAGAGGAATAGAGCTAGCGCGCCGAAATAAACTCCCTGAGGAAGTGATTGACTTCATCCCAATGCATCACGGAACTACCACAATAACATATTTCTACGAAAAAGCAAAGAAGCTCTACGGTGAAGAAAATGTTCATCCGGATGATTACCGTTATCCGGGTCCACCACCAAACACAAAAGAAACTGCCATTGTAATGCTCGCTGATTCGTGTGAGTCGGCAGTGCGTTCAATTGAATCACCTGATACTGATAAAATAAGGAATGTTATTCATAATCTTATTCGGGCGCGTATTGAGGATGGCCAACTTGATAATTCCCCTCTGACTTTTGGTGATATTTCGAAAATTGAGGACGCTTTCTCAGGAATACTGATTGGTCAAAGACATAGACGCATACGGTATCCTCAGCAAGATAAACTTGAAAAAAGTGAAGATAAATAATAATTCACCTGCTCGCCTGTTTCTCAAACAATATCTCTACCATTTAGAAAACGAGCGCGGTCTTTCCTCGCAGACTTCTGCTTCTTACAATACAGACATTACCCGACTCATTAGTTTTATGGAGCAAAAAGGAATAGATGACTTTGCCAACATAACCACTGCCGACCTGCAGTCATTCTTTAAAATGCTGAGTGAGCTTGGTCTGGAAAAAAATTCGACATCCCGGTATCACTCCAGCTTAAAAGGTTTCTTCAGTTATTTAATGAAAAACGAGTACCTTGAAAAAAATCCTTTTGATAAAATTCCTGCTCCAAAAGGTTCACGAAAACTTCCAATGGTGCTGTCGGTTGAAGAAATGAAAAATGTGCTGGATTGTGTAACTCCGGTTGATAAGTTTGAATTGCGGAACCGTTCTATTCTCGAAACTATGTATGCCTGCGGTTTACGGGTTTCAGAATTGATTAATCTGAAAACTTCTGATTTATTCTTTGAAGATGAGGTAATACGGGTGACAGGTAAGGGGGATAAGCAGAGGATAATACCGATTGGTCAAGAGGCTATTCAGTGGATGCAGAAATATTTGCTTGAGTCGCGTCCATTGCTGATTAAAAAGGCAAAACCAACAAATACTGTTTTTCTTAATGCACGGGGAACTAAACTTTCTCGCATGGCAATCTGGAAAATAGTCAGCAAATACATTTCTGTTGCAGGTGTTCACGGAGCCGTGCATCCCCATACCTTCAGACATTCATTTGCAACACATCTTCTTGAAGGGGGCGCCGATCTTCGCGCCGTTCAGGAAATGCTTGGGCACTCCAATATTGTAACCACACAGATATATACCCACATTGACAGAGACTTTATAAAAAGCGAACATAAAAAATTTCATCCGAGAGGTTAAGACTTTGCCAGACATACAAATAAGCGACCGCTTAATCAACTTTATTCTCTTTCTCCCGTTTTTCTTTATTTCTCTTGCTATTCACGAGTTTGCCCATGCATACAGTGCTTATAAATTCGGCGATATGACAGCGAAAAATGAAGGTCGGTTAACCATAAATCCCCTGAAACATCTGGATCTCATTGGCTCAGTGTTTATGCCGCTGGTTTCATTCTCATCGGGCTTGGCGCTTATAGGTTGGGCAAAGCCTGTACCAGTGAATGCTTCATATTTTAAAAATCCATATCGAGACGATGCTATTGTATCTTTTGCAGGACCGTTTTCTAATTTCTTACTGGCGTGTTTCTTTACGCTGCTAATTATTTTTTCAGGCAGTTTTCTGTCCGGTGATTCAGGTCAGCGGGTGTTTACTCTTTTGGTGTACGGAATATATTTAAATATTTTTTTATTTCTGTTTAATCTGTTACCTATACCGCCATTAGATGGTTCACATATTCTTTTTGATTTATTCCCCAATGAATGGACAAAAAAATATCTGGAACTTGGTATTTATGGTGGAATTATACTGATGTTTTTTATTTACAGTCCGTTATGGAAATACTTTTCTTCAATAATCGGATGGATGTTGGAATTATTTCTTAAAGTTGCAAGAGTTTAAATGATCCGGGCCTAACTGATATGTTTACAGCCGGTAAATAAAACAACTTATTACAATTTTTTCAGCCCACTCCATCTCCCGGTCAGTTCAGCATCGTTTTACGATTACTTACGGGTAAATGAATTTGGATTGCTGTTAAAAACAAAAATATTCTTTTCCATTATCCTGATACTACTAACCGGTAAGTGTTGTCCTATAAAGTAGTTCTTCTATTTTTCCATCAGCAATTTATATGACCCGGTTACTTTACTACCATTTTGGTAGAGATTCAATTCAGAAAATCGGTGGAATAAACTCCTGAAGTACTTTGCCCGAGAAGCGAAAGGGAGAGAATAATAAAATAGTGCCGGAGCGGGAAAGCGGAAATACTCCTCAAAACTGCCCTAAAGCCATTATTATGACGGTTCGGAATTCATAACTAATTATTAACTTGCATATATAAACATTGTAAATCGGCTGTTATGCTCAAAAATATTGTATTGCTTTCTTTTGCTGTTCTTCTTTTTGCCGGATGCGGCGAAAAGCAAAAGCAGGATAACCCACCTCCTGCAGATTTAGGAAAAACTCATTCATTAAAAAATACTGAGAGCGCTTTTTTCTTCGTCGGTATGGTAGAAGAAAATCCGGGTATTTACCGTTATGATTTCACAACCAAACAGAACTCTGTAATATGGTCTCACAAAAAAGAGAAGGTAATTGAGTTCTCGCAGAGTGATGATAAATCCAAAGGGTATTTTATCACTGTTTCACAATACGGAAAAGATGGAGCTTTTCCTTTTGTGCGCGGAGTAAAAGTTTATGCTATCGACTTTAAAACATTGAAAGCAACGGAAATAAAAAAATTAGGTAACGGTCTGCAATTAGTTGCTTATTGGGAAGGGTCTAATGCATTTAAGGTAGTGATGAACAGCATTGATGTTACCGTAGCAACTTATGTAGAGCAGTATTCGGGATCTTTTACAACTGAAGGAAAAATTTTATTTGAAAGTAAAAAAACCTATAACCTTACAAAAGACGGCTACCCACAATTACCCTCAAATGAACCGGTGTTAAATTCGCCGAGTGGAACAATGCGTCTTAGAACGGATGAGAAAAACGAAATTCAGTTTTCTCCACCAAAAGGACGACGATTTACAATTTCCGGACCCTCTTCAGAAAAACTTCGCCAGGTGCAATGGACTATTGATGAATCGTTCCTCGTTTACACAACAATAAATGTTACTCCGGATAATGAATCGCTGTATGATAAAAACCCGCAAACCTCTACTTTGTACATCTTTGATTGCAGTAAACAGGAAATTACAACAACAGTAACTGGTGCCGGTTATAAAAATTTTGCCATTTTTGGTAATATACTTGCCTATGATACTCATTTCGGCGAGCAGTCCACAATTGTATTATTTGATTTAAGCATCGGAAAACAAATTGGCATTATCGAAATTAAAGGCGGGTGCGGATTGAAAAACATACCCCTTATACCTGATTATAGCGCATAAGTGAAAACATATTTACGAATACTCGGCTTTGCAAAACCATATTGGAAGCATTTGCTTTTATCGGTTGTTTGCACAATTCTTTACTCTCTTCTTAACGGAGCCTCCGTTTATCTCTCAATTCCCTTGCTTGATACATTATTTCAGGAAAGCACCAGAACTGCTGTTGAGTTAAATCAAAGAAACAACATTTCCGTAGAGGGTTCAATACTTCCGGACTGGATTGTACACCTAAAAGATAATATCATTTCATCATTCAATAATTTTGTCTTTTCAGGTGATAAAACTGATTCGCTTCTCAAGATCTGTTTTATCATACTCATGGCTTTCTTTTTGAAAAACCTTTTCGGGTATCTTCAGGCATATTTTCTTACCTATGTTGAACAGGGAACAATGAAAGATATTCGCGATGCCGCTTACCGGCATTTGCATGATCTGCCGATGAGTTACTTTAAAAATGAACGCACAGGGAATCTTATTTCAAGAATTATTAATGATGTAAATGTTGTTCAAAGCAGTATTTCAGCCGCATTTCTTAATGCTATCCGCGAACCATTGAGTATCCTTGTTTTTCTTGGTATGGCTGTTGCAATCAGTTGGCAACTTACTTTACTGGCTTTCATAATATTACCCTTTTCAATGGCAATAATCGCATGGATAGGCTTATTGCTTCGAAAGCAGGCAGCGCGCATTCAGGAAAAAATGGCGGATATAACCAGTACAATTCAGGAGACAGTTACCGGAGTAAAAATTGTTAAGGCTTTCGGTATGGAAAATTATGAGAATAAAAAATTTTCTGCTGAGACCAGTTCATTTTTCCGGCTTATGCTTGGTATTACCAGAATACGCAATCTTTCCTCGCCCATTACTGAGTTTCTCAGTGTTGGCGTTGGTGTAGTAATTATCTATTACGGCGGAAAGCTTGTTCTTATTGACCACTCATTGAAAGCAAGTGAATTTCTTGGTTTCCTGTTTGCAATATTTCAATTAATGCCGCCGATAAAGGAGTTAAGCAGTGTAAATAACCGGATTCAGGAATCAGCGGCGGCAGGCGATCGTATATTTGAAATTATCGATACAAAACCTGCTATTGCGAATCTGCCAGACGCAAAGAAAATTTCATCTTTTAACGATGAAATTACATTCGATAATGTATCTTTTGCCTATGAAGACTCTACTGAGCCTGTATTAAAAAATATTTCTTTTACAGTAAAACATGGAGAAATAATTGCTCTGGTCGGACCAAGTGGCGGCGGGAAATCAACTCTGGTTGATTTATTACCTCGCTTTTTTGATCCCACAGAGGGAAGAATACTTCTTGATGGTGTGGATATCCGTCAGCTTGATATTGCCTCACTTCGCTCGCAAATGGGAATTGTTACCCAAGAAACTATTCTCTTTAACGAAACGATAAAAAACAATATTGCCTACGGTCTTGCAGAATATCCCGAAGAAAAAATAATTGAAGCTGCAAAAATGGCAAACGCACACAGTTTTATTGAACAATTGCCCGAAGGGTACGAAACCCGAATCGGGGAACGGGGCGTTAAACTTTCCGGTGGTCAAAGACAGCGTCTTTCAATTGCGCGTGCACTTTTGAAAAATCCCGCAATTATGATTTTTGATGAAGCTACTTCCGCATTAGATAATGAATCGGAACAATTGGTGCAGGAAGCAATTGAACGGTTAATGGTGAACCGAACCACTTTTGTTATTGCTCACCGTCTTAGCACTATAAGGAATGCTAACCGTATAATTGTAATTGATAAAGGAAGCATATCGCAATGTGGCACACATGAGGAATTGTTAAAAGACGAGACGGGGCTTTATAAAAAACTATATGAGATGCAGTTTCGGGATGTATGAAACAGTTTGATGTCTTCGATAAAATAATTCTCTTTTTTCTGGCTCTTTTTCTTGCATCACTTACGAACTCTATTTTTATTAATCAATTGGGATATTATGGGGCAGTATTTTTTCTCCTCATTAAATGGTACAAAACAAAAGAACATCCTTTCCCAAAAACAGGTCTCGAATTAGCATTTCTCCTTTTTCTATGTGCTGAGTTTATTTCCTCTCTCCTCTCATACGAATCTGCTCATTCATTTAACAATTTATTAAAACGCCTTCTGCTTATTCCGATTGTTTATGTTCTTTCCGGTCTTCGCTATGATGCCCGCATTGTAAAAATCATATTTTATACATATCTGTTTTTTGCTCTGACAAGTTGTACGATTTATCTCGGATATTCCATCGACTTTTATTTACGCGGAAATCTTATCCGCGAACAATCGGGACCTTCAGTATTTCAATATCCTATTACAGCGGGAGAAATAATTAGTTTTACTACTGTTTTTCTTTTTGCCTTTCTCCTCGAAGAGAGGGGCACATGGCAATACAAACTTCTGATTTTCTTTGTACTGCTTCTCAGTGGTGCGGCATTAGTTGCTACATATAAAAGAACCGGATGGATTGGCGCTGGTATCGGAATGTTTATTGTGTTGCTTTTTTCCAGAAAAAGAAAACTTTCTTTCATACTTCCTGTTATTTTCGTTTTCCTCACAATTTCACAAAAAAATATTAATGAACTGCATATCTGGTCTTTTCAGGACAATAAATATATCCGTACTGCCATTATAACAGCAGAAGGACGGGCAAATCATGTTACTCCTCACCGGGAAGGATTCCTCCTTTCCGATTTTGGCGCAGGCATTGTATCTTTTAATTCTGCCGCAAAAGAGGTGTCTCGTGTAAAATTCGAATCACCGGTGTATTACACACGGCAACTTCGCGACTCACTCTATGCCGCTTACCTTCAGGATTCACGAATTATATTTTTTACTATCAATAAAAACATAATAGAAACTCTTCCCGGAGAATATTGCTCGCCGGGGTTTACAATTGACTGGGAATATATTAATGATTACCTGTATATATGTGATAAGGATAGCGGACTAACAATATTTAAGCCTGTTAAAAATATAAATTCTGTTTTCCGTTATCCAATAGTAAAAGGTTATGAATATTTTGGCGGTGATTCACTGTATCTCTGTTTTTTTGCTCAAGGACGAGGAATTGATGTATTCAGTACCAACAATCTGAAACCTGTAAAAAATATAAATACTGAAAATCTTACCGGTAAAGTTTCCTCCTGCCGCTATGAAGGTAAAACTATTCTCTTGTTCACCGAAAAAGGAATATACCGGTTTGATATAACCTCCGGCAGGTTAACAAAACTAAAGTCCGGTGAAATTGCAGGGGAAATAATTCAATATTCACGATATGGTAACACTTTTACACTTCTAACCTCGACCGGTTCTCTTTTCACGGGGAGTTCTACATCGGATTCGGTTATGGAAATTAAAACCGGGACTGATCCGATATTACCTGTTTTTTCTGCTGTTAAATCAGAGCAGTTTTTATTTTTAACTCACAATAAAGAAAGCCGGCTACTTAGTATTTTTGATCCTCAATCGGTTTCTAATGCCAGTCGCATAGCTCTCTGGCGTGCCGGTTGGAAAATATTTCTCGATCATCCTCTTTTTGGTGTTGGCGACATTGACCTTGCAAAGCTATTCAGGCAGTACAAACGCCCTTATGACAAAGAAATTCAGGGTCACATGCACAATAACTATGTACATATACTTGTTATTCTTGGAGCTGTAGGCTTTCTGATTTTCTGTTTTCTGATGATAAAAATCGGTGCTGTATTTATTTCAAACTACCGTGAACAAAAAGACATTCCCTTTGCAGGCAGTTTTCAACTTGGCGCTATAGGAGTGTTTGCATCATTTCTGGCAAGCGGATTAACAGAGTGGAACTTTGGTGACCATGAAATAATTACTATGTTATGGTTTGTATTGGGAATGAGTCTGTTAATTAAAAAAAAATTTAGTACAAACAACCCTTAATAAACACTAAGCCCCTATTTCAGATCTCGCTGATAATATCAACAAGATGTTTTTCCAGCGACTCTTCAGGAACTTCAATTATCCGGCCAATTTCTTTACCATTATGGTAGAAAATTATTGTTGGGACAAGTTTGATCTCGAGATTATCTGCCTCATTACCTTCACTTTTTTTATCTCTGCCGACACAGATAAGAGTAATTTTCCCCGTTTCGTACTTTAAATAATCCAGCACTTTATAAAAGCGTGGAATTTCTCTTCTGCTATCACTGCACCAGGTCCCCATTACAATGGTAATAGAAAGCGCCTCCGGTAACTGAAGTTTTTCTAAAGTTATCGTATCAACTTCATACATATCATATTCAGAATTAAACCACCATGCAAATGAGGTATCGCTGAATGCTTCGCGGTTACATACCCCGATTAACATCGGTTTCCCCGTTTTACTGTCTGTTATAATTTTGTTCTGTCCTGTCACAACGAAATAACCTAAAAAAATTAATAAGAGAATTACTATCCTTTTCATAAATCCTGCTTTTTTTGATTTTCAATCTGTCTTACATCGATGCCCCACAAAAGTTTATTTCTTAATACCTTAAAGTAACTGAATGAACTTGTCCTAAGTATTTTCAGAGAGCGGGCGTCTTTTTTTACAAGCAAATTAAGTGGTGGAGAGTATTCCATAACCCTTTGTCCATCGCTATTAACCAGAATAAATTTATGGAACGATTCAACATTGATTTGTATTGATGCAGTTGCCGGAATAACTATCGGGCGGAATGTAAGTCCATGCGGAGAAATTGGACTTAATGTAATAACTTCCGCCTTTGGAGCCACAATTGGCCCGCCTGAAGACAATGAATACCCCGTTGAGCCTGTTGGGGTCGCAATGATCAGACCATCTGCCCAAAAAGTTGTTACATATTCATTATCCACACGAAGCGAAATCTCTACCATTTTTGGCCAGCCGCCTTTATCAACAACAAAATCATTAAAAGCAATCAATGGTTCATTGCTCATTCCGGGGCATTCAGCTGTTAATACCGTTCTTTCCTCGATGATATATCTCCCGTTACGGATATCATCAATAAAATTTTTCATGTCGTTGATATCTACCTCTGCAAGAAAGCCCAATTTGCCAAGATTCATTCCGACTACCGGAATGTCATATAAGTGTGCACTGGTTGCCGCATAGAGAAAGGTACCATCGCCACCAACAGAAATAATAAAATCGCAGTTTTTACCGAGTTCTTCATGTGGACAAAAAATCATTTGTCCTTTTTCTGAAGAAATAAATTGCTCTAATTGATTGCTTAAATGAAACTCAATATTGTTTTCATTAAGTAAAAGAATGAGTGATTGTACAACCTGACCTATGTTTTCTTTTACCGTGTTACCAATTATCCCTACCTTCATTGGTCTTGTCCTGATTCCAGTTCATTAAATTTTGTAAGGAGTTTCTCAATAACGAGATCAAGAAACCTGCTTTCTTCTTCAGATAAATTTCCTGTAGTTTTTTCTTTTAGCATTTGCAATGTTGTTATTGCGGCAGATGCGTAATCGCGATTTACTTCTTTTTTTCCTGTTGAAGGATGTGGGGAAAGACCCATACCAATGAGAGCGAGTTGTTGGTTCTGAAGAATCAACTGAACAAATAATTCCCTGTGACTAAAAGGGGAGTTTTCCATTTTATTTTTGCTTTCTCAGTTTATATTCCCAAAGCTTTGCATACTTTGTAAAAACATAATTTGCCGAGAATACACTTAATACAAAGCCGTGCATTCCATCTAAAAAACCTTTTTTTAGTATATACATCTTAAACCACAAAAACAATGGTCTGAGGAGTACATCCGATAATCCAAAGTCTGTATGTTTTTTATGTAACTCCTCTGCGGCAAGGGTTGTATAGATATTAAATTTATTATAGTAATGCTCAATATTGGGATCGGTATAGTGATTAAGGTCGTAGTTCATCTTCCCCACAGTGCCGCTAAACTGTAAATCCTCGTGAACCTGATTATTATTAAATGATGCTTTTTGTTTATTGAAAAGTCTGTTTACTCTTCCCGGATACCAGCCACAGTGTTTTATCCATTTTCCCAAAAAATAGGCTTTTCTTGGAACGGAATATACATCATGATCAGGCGTAGAATTTTTAAAGTCGAGCAATTCTTTCTGCAGTTCCGTGGTTATTTCTTCATCTGCATCAATCCAGAGTATCCAATTATTTGTTGTTTTTGTTAACCCATACTTTTTTGTTGCTGAATATCCCTGCCATGAAATATACTCATAAATTACTCCCGGATACTTTTGTACTTTCTCCATCGTATCGTCAGTTGTCTCTTTATCCACCAAAACAATAATTTCATCGGCAACAGGGAGTAAACTATTAATACACCGTTCAATATTTGATGATTCATTTTTTGCAATAGTAATTGAAGATATTTTTAATGGCATGCCCGTCAACTCCATTTAGCTCTGCGCCATGTTTTTACTATACCATGCATACCTATTGCCGTGAGAATTTGCTTAAGGCGAGTGCGGAATATACGCGAGTAATATGATTTTTTCGCTGACGAATTCCACAGACCATGTGCAAGAAGAGCTCGTTTAACTTCTTTGATACCCTCAATTTCATATTTCCACGAAACTCCTCCTCCATGTACATGAACGATGGGCTTATCATCAAGATAATATCCCTTTTTTCTGAAATCCGGAATTTTTACTTCCAACCTGCAAATAAGTTCAAAGTCCATAGCAAAATTATATGATACATCGAACATTCCGTATTTCGTGAAAAGCTCTTTTCTCATAAACATTCCGGGGTGATTGTAGGGCATTGCCTCGGTAATGGGACACAATAACGGTCGCCTTATATTTGAACCATATATTCTATCTTCAAAAAATACATTACCATGCATAAAAAGAATATTACGGTCCTCAAATATTTTCTCTGCTTTCCCGAGAAGATCTGTATCGGTAAAGTAATCATCACTGTTAAGAATGCAGATTATTTCTCCTTTCGCTCTTGTAATGCCTTTATTAAACGCATCAGATATTCCATCATCCGGTTCGCTTACAATTGATAGTTTTTCTTTGTGGGCAGAATGGTTGTAAATATCTTTAATTAGTAGAAGAGTGTGGTCTTCGCTCTGGTTATCGATAATGATATGTTCAAAATCGCTGTTACTCTGCCGTAAAACTGAATGAACGCAGTTTTCTATTGTGGGTGCCGAATTAAATGTTGGTGTTATTATACTGAACTTCATTATCGGTAAATAGTAAAAAGTCTGTCTTTCTGAACTTAAAAGATACTATTTTTAGAAGACAGTTTCAGAATTCTTTATTTTAACAGCATTACAATAAACTTGCAGAATTTCCTTATAGTAAAACTTGGCGCAATTGGCGATACGGTAATGGCTTTGCCCCTTGCAAACGCAATTAAGTCAGAGCATCCAAATTCGAAAATTACCTGGGTCTGCGGAGAAGTGGTTGAGCCTTTGCTACGAGCCGTTAAAGTAATTGACGAGTTAGTGGTGGTAAATGACAAAAAACTGCTTACCGGTAACTTTTCCGAAAAAATTTCTGAAATTGTTCTCTGTAACCGGAAGGTAGCTTTGAAAAAATATAATTGTGTACTTACACTTTATCGTGATAAACGGTACAAACTACTTACTCTGTTTACAAGAGCAGAGACAAAAAAATCCTTCAGCGGAAAGCGTCCCGAAGCATTAATTCCGGGGCGTTACCATGGAACTGAGTTTATCAGGCTTTGGAAAAATATCGACTCTTCCGAATTAGCCGATTTCGGCTATCCTGAGATCATTCTTCCGGAATTACCATCTGAACTAAAGCAACTAAAAGAGAACGGAAAAGATAAGATAGTACTTGTTCCCGGAGGCGCAAAAAACTTGTTGAACACGGATGATCTGCGCAGATGGGAAACCGAAAACTACATATCGGTTGCCCGCTACTTTATTGACCTTGGTTTTGAGGTTATTATTACCGGTTCAGCTTCTGATGAATGGGTAACAAATTTTTTTGCTTCTGTTCCTGTTGTTAATCTTGTTGGCAAAACCTCATTGACAGAATTACTGCATGTGTTGTCTTTTTCAAAACTGCTCATTGCTCACGACACAGGAACACTTTACCTGAGCAAACTTACCGGTACTCCTTCAATTGGTCTTTTTGGACCTGTTAACCCAAAAGAACGAACCGGAACAAAAGATTCAGTTTCTGTAATTTGGGGTGGAAAAAATCTTGCCTGCTCCCCTTGTTACGATGGAAAAACTTTTGCTCCTTGTAAAAATAATATTTGTATGAAAAACATATCGGTTGATGAAGTAAAGGAGCTCGCACGGTTACTTCTGGAAAGGGAGAAGAATGCAAATTAAATACGCACTCGTGCATGACTGGTTCGAATATCCGGCTGGATCAGAGTCTTGTGTTAAGTCTTTTGTACATCTCTGGCCCGAAGCAGATATTTATTCTTTGGTTGATTTCTTTCACGACGCCGCAAGAGAAAAGTATCTTGCCGGAAAAAAAGCACAGCCTACTTTTATTCAGAATCTCCCGTTCGCTGAAAGGCACTTTCGGAAATATCTGGCTTTGTTTCCTCTTGCAATCGAACAACATGACCTTTCTGCCTATGATGTTGTTTTCTCTGACTCTCATGCAGTTGCTAAGGGAGTACTCACTAAATCTACCCAGCTTCATATATGCTATTGCCATAGCCCGATGCGTTATGCCTGGGATTTATATCATCAGTATTTGCAGGAGTCCGGACTGAATAAAGGATTTGCAGGAATGATGGTAAAACTTTTTTTGCACCGGCTTCGCGTATGGGATTATACTACAGCAAACCGCGTAGATTTTTTTCTTGCAAATTCAGAATACACAGCACGGAGAATTAAAAAAGTTTATCAGAAAGATGCCACTGTTATTTATCCACCTGTTGATGTTGAGAATTTTTCGTGTGGTATTAATAAAGATGGATATTATATCACCGCATCGAGATTAGTTCCCTATAAGAAAGTTGATTTGCTCGTTGATTCTTTTTCTGCTATGCCCGAAAGAAAACTTGTTGTCGTGGGAGAAGGACCTGAGATGCAGAAAATAAAAAATAAGGCGACAAAGAATATTGAAATTCTCGGTTACCAGAATGATGTTTCGCTAAGAGAACTATTAAAAAACGCCCGCGCTTTTTTATTTGCGGCAGAAGAAGATTTTGGTATAGTCGTAGTTGAGGCTCTTGCTTCCGGCACACCTGTGATAGCTTTTAATAAAGGGGGTGCCGGCGAAACTGTTCACGATGGTATCAATGGCGTCCATTTCAATAATCAGACTGTTGAGGATATCACTGCGGCGATAAAACGATTCGAAACCCTTGAGAGCTCTATGAGATACGATGAAATTGCAAAAAACGCGATGAAATACTCCCGTATCCGTTTCGAAAGAGAAATCAAAGAGTTTGTTGATGAAAAATGTAAACTGTTCTTTTACTAAACTTTTGATATATTATTAGAATGATTACTAAACAGCGCTCCTTATTTATTACTGCTCTCGTTTCTGACCTATTATTAATAGTAGTTAGTTTCCTTACTGCGGCTATTCTCTCTCAGTCCTTCGATGTATTGATTTCCCGCAGTTACATGTTTACTCTTGTTCTTTTATTATTAATAGTCTGGTATTTCAGCACCTCGTCCGATTTCTATGATGAAATTGGCGGGCGGTTATATGCTTATCAGGCGATGAAAATCCTGAAAGCGGTAACTATACAGACACTATTTGCAATAATGTTTATTTTCTTTGTGAAAGAAACTCTTTTCACAAGAAATTTTATTTTACTCTACGCCGTATTTCTGTTTGTTACAATAACGCTCAGAACAATATTCCTGCGAAAAATATTAAAAGCATATAAGAAACGCGGCAAGAACCGGCGGAATCTTCTGATAATTGGAACCAGTGATGCTGCTATAACTTTCTATGAAATGGCAAAACAAAATCCGGCTCTTGGTTATTCTTTTATTGGTATTGTATCCGAAAAGCCCGGTTCTATGAGCGAGGGGATTCTTGGTTCAATCGATGAACTTCAGATATTGCTGGATAAATACCAGATTGACGAAACCGTGATTGCTCTTAATAATTACGATGAAGATGAGTTAAATAAGATAATACGAATTTGTAATGTTAACGCCTTGCACACATTTATTATACCTGACTATTTCAAGTTTATTTCAAAGAAATACCGAATTGATCAGATAGGTAAATTACCAATAGTTTCACTGCGTAATGAACCGCTGGAGGAAATACACAATCAAATCCAAAAGAGGATTTTCGATTTAGTTTTCTCCATTATATTTATTTTGACTATTATGTGGTGGCTGTTTCCTATAATAATACTCCTGCAACAGATATTTATGCCCGGTGCAGTTTTATTTGTACAGGAGCGTGTTGGGAAATCGGGAAAGGTTTTCAGTTGTTACAAATTCAGAAGTATGAAGCCTCGTGAGGGTGGAGAGAAATACGATCCCGTAAAACAAAGCGATAGCAGAATAACGCCATTTGGTTCTTTTCTTCGAAAAACAAATCTGGATGAACTCCCTCAGATTTTTAATGTGTTAGTTGGTGATATGTCAATAGTTGGACCTCGCCCCCACGCAGTTGTTTACAACGAAGTATATGCAGAGTTTGTTGAAGAAATACGATTGCGTAACCTTGTGAAACCGGGTATTACCGGCTGGGCGCAGGTTAATGGCTATCGTGGTGATGTTGAGGATAATGAAGAGAATAAAAAACGCATAAAAAAAAGAATTGAGTACGATGTCTGGTATATCGAAAACTGGTCTTTTACCCTCGATCTTGAAATAATACTTCTTACGCTTTGGCAGATGGTAAAAATGGATACTAAAGGCAAGTAGAAGAAAACACATTTATTTGTTTCGTTAAAGTTTTATAATATAATAAGTGCTGTTTCATTTAATATCCACTAATAAAACAACTTTGAGCAACAAAGTTAAAACGGCAAAACTAAATTATTAAAAATGCTCAATGAGTTGAGGGATGCGGGTTTATGTTATGTTAAGTATTAAAAGAAAGCGTATTTTTAATAGAATTTGAATACTCATAGAATGAAAACCCTAATCTGTCAATGATGTTTTTATTTCGAAAATAAAATATATCATCTTTTGTTAGACCTGTAAGACCAAGTGCAAATTCCATATAATAAGGCTTCAAATGTTTATTTAATTTTGCAGCCATAAATGCACCGGCAATTGCTCCTCCGATACCACCAAATAAATTCCCCGCAACGGGAATTATACCAAGTGCTGCTGCGCCACCCGCTGCACATACAGTTGTGCAAACAGTGCTTACTCCGAAATGTGACAATAAAACTATAACTTTTACAGCAGATAGTTTTGTTTTATCGGTAGCAGAAACCGACTTAAAATCTCTTTGCACACTAATCAAATCCTTTATTAATCTTATTCCCAGAATTATTTCACCTAGGTAGGGAAGTATTTCACCAATACTATCCGGAATGTCAATGCCAAGATTACCTGCCAACAGCGCCAGATCGCGATTGACATTCTCTGTAAAATCATAATTCGACATATCAACATCAACAAACTGATTCGCCAATTCCGGATGGGAGGATAAAATGCTCTCTCTGATTTCATTGCTTGTAGCAAAAAGAACATCCGGATTATCCTGCATCCTTTCCAATACATCGGAAGCATAATCCGTGCCCCCCATTTTGGCTTGAATTAATATTGACTCTCCCGTTGAAGAGCGACCGATAATATCCCACACCGGTTGAGTTGGATCGCTGGCAATTTCAAAATTATAATAAGGAAATTGCTTTTCTAAGAGTTCAGGTAACCGTAATTCAAACAGTTTTCCCTTTAAAGTACCCACAAAGCTACTTACACTCTCCGGACCTTTATCAACCATTTCTGAATATCGTTCCAGAAGTGAATGATCTGCGGAGACATTAGAAAAAGCTATATTATACGCTTGTTGCAAATCATCGGGTATATTCCTTTCGGTGAATATTGTGCTAAAAACGCTTTCCAAAGCCACTGCCGTTTGAATTGTATAATAATCACTGTGGATTTGAGACATTTCTTTTGCTATTGTTTGTAAGGAATAACGAGAATGTTCTTTTTTGAGTGGAATATTATTGAGATCAGTTAAATACTTAAAAGATTCCATTCTTGTTTTTCCTATTTAAGAAGAGTAATTAATAAAGAAATTATTGAAATCAACATTGCTAAGGTAATTAGAACTCTATCAGACTTGGGATGAGTAATTTCTTTTTTTAATCTTTTTTGAATTCGTGATTCAGATAATGCAATTTTGCTATCAATCTCCCCAAGTTGTTTTGCTAAATTCTTAATAGACTCGTTCATCTCTATAATTCTGGGGATGACGGCTTGATTTATTTTATCCTGCTCTTCCCAAAACTTAATTTTTTCAGCAATTGGTGGAATATTATTACTCATTTAGTATTTCTCCTGTTAAATAATATTTTTGTTAATACTTTATTGAATCTAATATAAGTTGTTTCATAGAAATTATTTAGGAAAGGGTAATGTTAGTTAGTATTTCAACTCCTAAAATTCTTAAAAACCCAATTTCCAGAACTATCCCAATCTAAAACCTTATTTGAAAAACAAAACTGAACATATTCAATTAGGGATTCGCTGGAAAGAAAGGTTGATTCATTTAACTATTTTTGGGTTGAGTTGTTAAAATATTTCTTGTAATTGTATCAATTGTCATCTTAGGCAAATAAATTGATTCCTCGTCTTTTAAAAAACCAGAATTGCCAAATGTAACAATCGAATCAACTAAATGAACAAGTATTAAATCTCATTGCTCAGGTGTTATTGCAGATTCAACAAATACAAAAAGACTATTAGATACTTTTTGACGGTGAAGACTATGAGCACTCATATGCATATTTGCCCTTGATATTTATAGACAAAAAGCTGTAATTGCCCCAACAGCAGTTAAAATTGTAATTTTAATTACGGTGAAATATATCACATGCCAATGTTGTCCTTCAGGAAATTTTATGGATGGTAGATAAACGGCTGTGGTTAAAAATCCATTTACAGATGAAAAACTTAAAATCGCCCAAAAACGAACCTTCTTAATGTGATCCTTTTGAGCTTCGCTAAATTGTTCTTGTGCTGCTTCTACTGAGATGTGTGCTGCTGTTTTTCTCGATCTTTCTTCAATTTGCTGAGCAAGTTCTTTAGCTTCTTCACTTGATTCTCAAAAAGAGAAAATATCATACTGCTTAACAACTGTCTCCTTCAATGAAAAATTAAAAATAAATAGTTCCTTCCCAAGCTGATTCGATTCTTTATTAACATTACGCATACCGTAAGTTAAATCCCAAGTTTTGATATTGGCAAATGAAAAAAGGTTTCTTATGTATTCACTGTCATCATATGTTATTAACCATTTATGTTTAGTTTTTTCCATTACTTTTGCAAATCTTTCGTGGTCGAACATTTTGTGAAGGTTACCATTCTTGCCATATAATGCAGATTTTGTAGCGGAATAATAAGGTGGGTCAAGAAATAAAAATACATCATTGCCATCGGCTAAAACTACTTCTTCATAATCGAGATTAGAAATTTTAGTATTCACCAAAATGTTTGAAAGAGTTTTGACTCGTTCGATACTTGATTCGGTAAATCTCTTTTGAAAAGCAGCATTTGAAAAACCACCACTTTCCGTCGTGCCAGAAAAGGTGATTCTGTTAAAAATGAAAAAAGCTGCTGCTTTTTTAATACTACCAAATGATTCTATATTCTCTAATAAAAACCTATATAATGCTTTTCCATCAGCATAAAGTGAACGTAATTCATGAATTGATTCAATAAGTTCATTAGGATTTTCTTTGCACTCATTCCAAAAATGATAAAGATTTTGGTAAATATCGTTTATCCAAAACGTCCTTGATGGATATTTTTGTTTTAAATAAACAAATACTGACCCTCCTCCAACAAAAGGTTCTCGAAATTCCTTAAAATCTGGTATTAATTTCGAAATCGAATCTATAGCTTTACTTTTACCGCCAGGATATCGAAGTGGACTTTTAATCATTTCAGACGCCTTCTACAATAACTTCAAAATTGTTTGCCTTTGACTCTGTGAATAGTCTATCGATAATCTCAACATTATTCGCACTAAAACCAGCAGAGGATTTAAATTCTTCAATTTCCGAAGTAGAGCTTTCAGAAGATATTTTTCCAGAAATATTAGTAGATGTTAATCTTAAAACTGGCTTGGGATTAAAATCAGTTTCATTAATTTTTACATCTGTTAAATTACAATATAAAACCATTTTCAATAGACCATCTTTTATATCGCCTATACTTGGTAATTTTGAATTACTTGAGTGTTTGCCTTCTATTAAATATAAATTATTATCAACTATAGAAATTTCATCTGTAGTAAAATAGTATTTACCCCCAAGATAGTTTTCGATCGTTATGGTTGCTTTTGTTAATGTTGATAAAAATTCTTTTGGTTGTAAAGTTTGTTTTTCTCTGTGCTGTGCTTCCTGAGCTTTATTTCTTGAAGTAGCCATAAAATCTTCTACCCCTTTTTGAAATTGATTTTTAAAGTTTTGTATACCTCTTGAATTGTGAAACGAAATTTTTAATTCTTTTTCAAGACGATTATATGTTTCTTGAACAATATCTATTAATGATGGAAAAGTATAATTTATTTCTTTTAGGTTCCAGTGCAATGCTGAACTATGATAACTACTAATTTCTAAAATTTTATTCTTGACATATTTATTATCGAACTCTTGATCCGTAATCTTGTTTTTTCTTGAAGGATGGATGACAGCATTATTGTAATAAGCAAGAATAACATAAACATCTAAAAGACTCATTAATGAAACCGTATCCCATTGAATAAAGTCACGGTCTCCTTCTGACCCTTCATCTTTAATAATTGGAATTACTGTAATTCTTTTGGGAACATTTAGAGAATTATAAACTCTTTCGAATGGATAAGACCGAGTCCGTTTTGGGGAGACCCATTTTGAAATTCCATAGTTGCATTGTTTATCGGAAATTAAACAACAAGAAGGAGCAGAATTAATATCAAAATCTTTGAAACTAATTTCCTTTAAATTTTCACTACAGTTTATTTTATACTTAATTCCGGTAATTTTGGCTGAAATATTCATATCATTTGTTTCCCTTTGATTTTTTCTTTTCAACATATTCAAGAGTTACAAACCTATATTTGCCTGTTTTTCTTTCTATGATTTCTAATTGATCCTCGTTATTGAATATGTCGGAACTTGTATCAAAGCCTATTTTCTTTCTAATAATTTTTTCTAAATCCCGTATTATTTCAATACCAACTGAATTCCTTTTTAATAAGCGAGCCATTTTCATTGTTGTTCCACTTCCTAAAAACGGATCTAGAACAGTCTCTCCAACATAGGAATACAATTTAATAATTCGATATGGTAATTGTTCTGGAAAGGCAGCAATATTTTTTTCAAGAGTTGATCCAGGAAGAACATTTGTCATTTCCCAAAGTGTTTTATGCCAGTTATTTTCTTGAAATTCCTTTTTATCAATTTTAGAAAGATCGCGAATTTCTTTTGAAATTGAGCGATAATCGAATTTTCCTTTCTGAAAGATTAAAATACTTTCTAATAAATTATCTGGATAGTAATACATCGGATAAGGATTCTGTAATATTACACCACTTCTTTTACTAATTCTTAAATATCCGTCTGGCTTTTTCCAAATAATTCTATCTCGATAACGAAAACCAGCATCTTGAAATATTTTTGTAGCATCGGCGACAATAGGGTACTTTTTTCCATTAACCAGCATATCATCAATATTTAATGCGATAATACGACCTTCACATAATACTCGAAAAGATTCTTTTGCAAAATGATTTAAAACGCCTAAGTATTGCTCATAATTGATAAAAAGTCCCTCATAATCAAATGGGGCATTATAGTATGGAGGTGAGGTTACAATTAAGTGAATACTAAAATCATCTATTTCATTCATTTCCATACAATTGCCGAAAATCAATTTATGGTTTGTCTTCATATGATCTTTCAAAAATTTGATTAACAAAGTAATAAATTGTATGTAATGAATTTTATAAATCTAATATAAATTATATGCAAATATCCAACGAGTTATATCAATTTAGCATTACTTAAGAATCTCTGGTTAATTATTGTTTTTCTTCAGTGTGAGATGAAAAAATGTTTCTTCATAAGGTTCAAAG
>CAYTLQ010000334.1:0-19576 GCA_964438715.1 uncultured Ignavibacteriaceae bacterium | reverse complement strand
AGTATATACCTATAGGAAGGAGAGAACCAAAAATAAAACCAGTAAAAAATATAATAGTTTTATTAGCATCAAAACCGGGGGAAAATAATATAAAATAAAATGAATATGGAACAGTAACTGGGGGCGCCAATAAATAGGATATCCCATGAGCAAATAAATAAAGAGCACCGTGAACCGAAGAACTTGCAGATTTACCCATTCCCCGTTACAGATTCAGCCTTTCCTTCTAAAATCTCCTGATAGGAATACAGAATATCAGAAACCTCCTGAAAAGTTGTAACATTCATAAGTTTCATCCTTACCGATGAGGCGTTATAAAGCCCTTTAAGATAACCGGTATAAAACTTTCTGTGTTCAATAACAGCTCGTTTTTCACCTTTTATTTCGATAGCAGTCCTTAAATGCTTAAGGCAAATTTCAATTCTCATTGTTACAGTGCTTACAGGCGTTGAATGCTCACCATTTATTCGTGATTTAATTTCGCTGAACAACCACGGATTACCTATAGCGCCTCGGGCAATCATAATTCCATCAGCAGGTGTTTCATTAAATGCCTTAACAGCATCCTCTGCAGTCATAATTCCGCCGTTTAATACTACGGGAATTGTAACTATGCTTTTTATTCTTTCTATCCATGACCAATCTGGATCCCCTCTGTGTCCTTGTGTTCTTGTCCTGCAATGTATCGTCAAGCCGGCTACCCCTACATCCTCCAGACGCTTAGCAATTTCTAATATATTTATTGTATTCTGATCCCATCCTAAACGAGTTTTTACAGTTACCGGCAGGTTAACCGCTTTCACAACTTCACCGATCATTCTTTGCATAGTCTCAGGGTCCTTGAGTAAAGCAGCACCTGCCCCACACCCTACTACATTTTTCACCCAACAACCTGCATTTATATCAATAACTTCCGGAGATTGTTCTTCGGCAAATTGCGCGGCGCCGATCATCGCCTCAGTGCGTCCACCATATATCTGAATACCAACGGGACGCTCTCTATCGGAGATTAAGAGTTTTTTATGCGTCTTCTCTGATCCGCGAACAAGTCCTTCAGAATTTACAAACTCGGTAAATACCATATCAGCACCTAATTCCCGACATATCAATCTGAATGATAAATCGGTTACATCCTCCATAGGCGCTAACAATACGGCATTTCTGATATTTATATCTCCGATTCGAAACACAGCTTTATAATTGTTTTACTTTAAATGTCGTTTGAGAAAAAAAACAGAAAACAGGAATATAAAAAATGTAAAAAATGCCCCGGTCAGGAACGGAATCTGATATCCAAGATATTGGAATGCAAATCCTCCCCAAAGTGGTCCTAGCATTCTCGCAAATGCTGAAAGAGATTGATTAACTCCAAGAGTTGTCCCTTGCAGGTTTTCAGGAGCAACTTTTGACACGAGACTTAGCAATACCGGCTGTAAGATACCTGTTCCAATGGAAAGAATAAAAGTAATAATTGCCACACCAATGAAATTCTGACCATAGGGCAAAAACAGTAACCCAAGCATCATAAACAGGGCTCCGGAAGTAACCAATGTTGTGTCAGAATATTTTTTACTTAGCTTACCAACCAATCCTCCCTGCACAGCCGCAGAGACAAGTCCAACTATTGCAAAAATATATCCGTTATCCATATCGGTAAAATGATATATTTTATGTCCCATCAGCGCAAATGTTCCATAAATATTTGCAACTGAAAATGTGATGACAAAAAACATAATCATCAGAACCGCAAGCGGGACATTACCAAACGCCACCCGAAAAGACTGTACATCAAGAATTTTTCGCCGGTTTTCAACATTTCTGTTTTCAGGAGTCAAACTTTCCGGAAGTGCAAAAATACTAAACAACAATGCAAGGATTGAAAATGCAGCACTTGCAAATCCTGTAACTTCATATCCGTAATGTGAGAGTAATCCCCCCATTAACGGGCCAAACACAAATCCCAAACCAAATGCAACTCCAATTAAGCCCATACCTTTTGATCGCTCCTCTCTGGTAGTAACATCAGCGATATATGCCTGAGCTACTCCGATACTACTGCCACCAATTCCGGAAACAACCCGCGATAATAAAAGCATCCAGAATGTATGTGAGAAGGAAAATATCACATAGCCTAAAGCATTCAGAAAGAGCGTGTATAATATAATTTTCCTTCTGCCGTATCTGTCAGAGAGAGAGCCGAATATAGGGTTAAAGAGAAACTGAACCAGCGAATAAATTGCAATTACAATACCGACATACGATTCACTTACATGCAATTCTTTTGTTGCAAATGTTGGAAGTATCGGGATTAAAATTCCAAACCCAAGCAAGTCAACAAAAACGACAAGAAAAATCAGAAATAATGGAATATTTCTTTTCATTAAACAGCCTGCGATAGAACCAGCTTAAAACAGTGAATAAGTAAACCCCATTTGAAGCGCCTGTTTTAATTGAGTCTTAGGGGATTGGCTTTTTTCATATAATACAAGGATATTAAGGTTAACATTGAGGTATTTCGTAATTTTTGCAGTTACAGTATTATCCCAGCGAACATCCCAAACATCAAGTGCATCAAATCTCGTAAAAAGTCTAAGGAAACTCGTGAAAAGTAAATTCTCCTCAATATTCATTTCAGTACCGGAAACTGTTTCCAATCCTGTCTCAAGTTTAAACTTTTCCACATCATTTGTTGTTTTCGGATCATCGGAATACTGGGTAAACTTAGAGGTGAATGTTTCCTGCAATGCAATACCAAGACGCACATTAAATTTTTTGGATGGGTTGTATGTGAATCCAAGACTTTGAGAGATATAACCCGGGTCGAAGAAATCGGCAATCTGAACAGAGGGAGTAACTTTGTAATTAAATCCCTTGGAAAGTGATGTTCTTACCGTATTTGAAAAAAACGGATCAACTTTCCACCCGACATTGTAGGAAAGTACAGTTTCCAAATAAAGTTCATTATCATTTGTTTTAAAGTCAGTTTCACCGGTTTTTGTTCTGCCGTAGGCGAGTTTTAACTTATTCAAAAATTTCCACTCCGGACTATTGTAGTCCAGACCCAAATTTGAAAAAAATGTCCACGAAATTGTGTTTTCGCCACCCTGTGCCCAATTGGAGAACGAAACCTGTGACGCATTAACTCCCAGAACTCCACTAGGACTCCAATAAGCGCTATCGGATGAGGCAAATATTAGTGTTTGAAGAAGCAAAAAATAAAGAATCAGTATTTTCATTATTTTCCTTAAAATTTATCCAGTTTTGCAATTCAGATGTATTTATTAGATGTTTAATTATTGAGTAAGGTAAATCGAGTTGAATTGAACCCATAGAATACGGTGCAATTTCATATTCATTATAAACGAAATGTAACCCCTTCCTATCGAACCAAAAGTTTTCAGGCAGTTGAAAAATATCATCCTCAAACCAGAAATCTCCATCACTTAAAGAATTACCCGGTAAAATATCATTGTCTATCCGAAACTTTCTTTCTGCAACTGCAACGAGTGAATGGTATGATCCTGATTTTAGAAAATACTCTAATGGCACTTCCCGACGCTCAGCCAGACTGTACATTTTACAATTTATATAACAATTCTCATGCGCACCACCCATATATTGGTCTAAGGTGGTTTTTATTGCTATAACAAAGGAGTTAGTGTCAAGTATTTCAATGATTCTTGTGGAGTACCAATACAGTCCCGTATCAACATCAGTTTCAATTTCTTTGTATTCAGATTTATATGACTCAAGTAAATCCTTCCATGTTGAGTAATGTTCAGCGCCCAAAATAGGATCAATTAAGACAAGGCTATCAATATATTTTGCAAATGCCTGATATTCAGATTTCTCTTCTGGATTAAGTATTACAGGATGCCGTAGAGTTAGAATAAGAGGATAATCTGGTAAAATTGGGTCTTCAGATTCCTCCGTTACAGGATAATAGTATTTTTTTATTTCATAAGTAAACCGAAGTGCAGGTTTCTTTTCGCTCCTCCTGACCTCGACTGATTCTTTGCAACCTACCTGAAGGAATAAAATTACAAGAAGCCCCCTGAATAAAATACTCACGATTAATTCGCGGAGCTGATTCAAATTTTCTTAGCCCAAATATTTTTCATTAAAACTGGAAATAAATAAATGGTACAATGTCGGCAAAACGAAACTGAGCGACAATAAAGATAACAATAGCCAACACAAAAGACTGCAAAAGGATAGGTGCATCTGTCAAAAGTATCTGTAATCTGTCTCCGAAAGATTTGGGTAAAAAGTGAAAAAAGTATCCAAGTACCATTAATGCAATAATGAGCGGATATCCCATTGAATATTGGATGAAAACATCCGGCTTTAAGAAAGTAGTAATTTGTGTAAACACCTGTGAGACAATTTCAAAATCGGGAGCTCTGAAAATTAGCCATGTAACAGTAATAAGGTGAAAGGTAATAAAAATCTGAATTAGTCGTAATCCACTTGTATTGAAAATACCAAGCTTCTTTTGCAATTTCTCTTTTGGAGATTTTATTAAGATTGCAAAAGACATCATAAACCCGTGTATTCCACCCCAAACAATAAAATTCCAACTCGCACCGTGCCATAAACCACACAGCAAAAAGGTAATAAATAAACCAAGGACATTACCCCAGATTTTTAATCCCCTAAACGAGAGTTGTAAAGGTCGGAATAAATACTCAAGCAACCAGGTAGAGAGAGAAATGTGCCACCTTCTCCAAAAATCCGCAATACTAGTTGCCTGATACGGATAATTGAAGTTGTCCATCAAACTGTACCCCATCAATAATGCTACTCCAATTGCGAGATCGGTGTAGCCGGAAAAATCACAGAAAATTTGAAGAGTATAACCATACATCATAATAATATTTTCTGCTCCGGTAAATCGAAGAGGAGATTCTATAATCCTGTCAACCAAATTAAGTCCTATATAATCCGCAATGACTCCCTTTTTTAGTAGTCCAAGAATAATAAGAAACAAAGCCTTACCAAATTCCTCCTTTGTAAGCGGATTATCATTCTTTACTTGCGGGAGAAAATCTCTCGCTTTATCAAGCGGACCAGCAAGGAGATTGGGGAAGAACATCAAATAAAGGGCAAAATTAAATAAACTATACTCCTCTTCTAACATTTCAAGATAAATATCAAATAAATAACTCAGCGCCTTGAATGTATAGAATGAAATACCTAATGGCAGAATAATATCTAAGGCATTAAATTCACCGCCGGTCAGAGTGCTGTAGGACTCCAAAAATAAATTAGTATATTTAAAGTAGCCCAGCCCGCCAAGATTAACTGCTACAGCAATTGTGAGCCATAATTTCTTAATCGAAGGTGTGTTTGTATTATAAAGTAACTTACCAAACCCAAAATTAATCAGCACGGAGGCAAGAAGAACAACAAAGTAATCACCGCTTGCTTTGTAATAAAAGAACAAAGAAAACAGCAAAATAAATGCCTGTTGCAACGAGGGTTTGTTCTGCAATAAACGAAGAACAAGTAAAATGCCTATAAACAAAAAGAAGAAGAATGAACTACCGAATAAGAGCGGGTCATACTTGTCATAATGAAACAACTGCCATAATTTTTCGGTATCAATAAAGTAAAACATAGTATTCCGGATTTATAAAATTATTTTATGCGCCAGTTTTCTTGTCAATAAGTTGCTGAAGTTCACCAAGGTTTTTCAGTTTCAGTATCTCAATTGACTTAAATTTAATACCATATTCCTTTTCAATTGCGAGAATTACATTCAGGTGGTTTAATGAATCCCACCCCGGAACCTCATTTGCCTTTGTCTCATCTTTAATGTCAAAGTCATCGAGTTTCAATTCGTTCAGCACAGTTCTTTTAAATCGTTCACTTATCATCTTCTACTCCACTAAAAATTCTGAATTTGATAGAATGCGTTCTTTATTTGCCTTCCTGCTCGGTTTTCCCGCTGAACTTTTTATAAGCCAGCGGGGCGGAACAAGATGAATATGATTGAAATTCTGATCGTTAGCAACACCGGCTTTAAGAATTTCTAATCTAAGTTTTCTTTTATCTTCAAGACTTTCTAAAGCCGTTTCAGCCACAACCACAATAGTTTCAGTACCTAGCTCAGCATCATAATTTCCAAACGCTATAACACGGCCAGGAATTACACCGGGAACTTTGCTGACAGTATCTTCAATATCTTCGGGATAAATGTTTTTCCCAGCAACAATTATTATATCTTTTTTTCTGCCGATAACATAACATTCACCCTCATAAAGGAATCCAAAATCGCCGCTGTAATACCAGCCATCTTGCAGTACCTCGGCAGTTTTTTCCGGATAATTTCTGTAACCATCAAACATTGAAACAGAAGCAATTGCAATTTCACCAATAACCCCTTCTTCGGTTTCCTGTCTGTTTTCGTCAACAATTTTTACCTTGCACCCTTCAATTACTTTTCCGGAAGATACGCAGGATCGGGCAATTGAGGGGTCATCAACAATTTTTACTATTCCTTTAGAAAGTTGCTCACGGTCCGCAAAAATTACCCTTGGTACTTTACCAGGCTCGGTTTGAGTAACTCCGTAAGTAGTTTCCGCCATAGCATAACAAGCTGAAAGCGATGTCTCCATAAATCCATAATTCCGGAATCTTTCATAGAAACGCTTGTGACTTTCAGCTCTCACAGGCTCACTGCAATTAATAAGCATTCGTAAACTGCCGAGAGAAAATCCTTCTATTTCATCATCAGGAATTTTATCGGCCATCAGATTGTAAGCAAAGTTTGGTAACCATGAAATTGTAGCTAGCTCTTTTGACGCGGCTTCAATAAGTAATGCAGGAGCCAAAACCCATTCAAAAGGATCTATCTGCACAGAAGGAATACCATAAGAAAGTGGAATGTGGAATGCGGCAATCAGGCCCATATCATGATACAACGGCAGCCAGCTAACAATTTTGTCATTCTCGCTCAATGCAATGGAATTACCATAGTACTCAACATGTCGCAAAATAGCCCCATTCGAAAGTAAAACCGGTTTTTGTAATCCGGTGGTTCCTGATGAGTGTTGTAGCAAAACAGGATCAGAATTCAATCTTTCTGCTCTGGTATTTTGTACTTCATCAAAAAATTCTTTTTCAGAGCCATCAGCGTTCCATTCTAAAGGATAATGAACTCCTTTAATAGTGCTATTCACAAGTAATGGAGCTAAAATTGGTTCCAGTTCACGCTCGGTAAATATCCAATCCAATCCGCTTCGCTGGGACATACCTCTGATCCCGTCGCGAAATTTATCGGGATGCAGGCGTGGATTAGGATATGCGAGCACCGCCGGTATAGCGCCTGCCCCAACAATACCCATATAGAGCGGATAAAATTGAAAATTATGTCTTATAATTATTGCACAAACTTCATCTTTTTTGATGCCGTGCTTTTTTAACAAGCACGAATACTCATTTGCTTTCTTAACAATTTCACTGAACTTCCACCGTAGTGGTTCTTCGCCGGCTTTCCAAAAGATAATCGCATCCCTATCCGGATATTTACGGGCATTGTCTTCCCACTTTGCCCAGACTGTTGAAACTTCCATAAAAAACCTATGGGTAAAAAATTATTTATTAGCGCTTAATAGTGCTTCCGTAAGCATTTCTGCTATTTTCTTTGCTCCTGCAAGATTAACATGTGTATAGTCTTTAGATGCTAGACCTTCGTCAACCCATTTATTCATTGAATCCTGTCCACCCATGGCTTCAAATAAATTCCAAAATGCAACTCCCGATTTTTGCGCAATTCTTTTTTGTGCTTCAACAAGTTTTAGAATACTTGGGTCAGTTACGAATTTCGAACCTTTTTTTACACTCTTATCCTGAACGCTCATAATTAATATTGCTGCATCAGGAAAAGCTTCTTTAAATTGTGCAATAACTTTTTCCATTGCTTGTTCGTACCAGCCAAAATCCTTTGCATCAGGTCCTGCCATATTTAAACCAAAGTTAAGCACAACAAGCTTATATCCGAATAATTTATCAAATTCTTTAAGTGTACCTGGCGCTAAATCGCGTAACGCTACACCGGAGTTTCCACGGAGAGGAACATTATCGATATACACTCCATTACCATCTTCTAAAGAAATACCATAAAATACCGTTTTGGCCGGTGAGGGAATGGTAACCTTTATTGATTTTGCTTTGCCCGAATAAGTAAGAACAGTTTCGGTAACCTGTTTTGATGCTTTAAGCTCGACAGATTTTTCTGCCTCATCATTGAAGGAGTATTTAATAACCACGGCTTTATCGGAAGTGTAAACAATCCGTGCAGTGGAAAAATATTTTACGCCATATTGTGTCGTTGTTTCCATTTTAACCCAGCTGTTCGGTTTGGGTGTGAAAGCATGACCATTGACACCAAGGATTAATTTTTCAGGATTACTGCCAATCAGCGAAGCTGTGCCCCAGTCATTTGAGAATGATAATTTCGTTGTAGTGCGAAATGCGACATCATGCGAGGTAATTGGCACAAGCCCCACTCCATTACCACCAAATTTAGCCTGAAAAATTTTACGGAAATCAGCAGATATATTATCGCCTTCAATGGCTGAGTCTCCGAAATGAAGAATACGCAATTTTTTTCCGGAGGCTTGCTTAAGCGCTTCAAAAAATTTCTTCAGATGTGCGCTATTCTCAATTTGCTGTACTGATGTAGAAGATGATGGTGTTAATTCTGCTGTTCCACTAAAATAAGAGTTGAACACTCCATTCCAGTTAAATGAATTAAATAATGAAGCAGTAATTACTTTTGTATTAGGTTCTGATTTTATGGACAATAAAGAATCAGGTTTTACATCCATAAACATATCAAGTTTTTTAACCTTATAAATCCAGACCTGAAAGCCATCCGGAATAAGAGACATTCCGGTAAGAAACAGAAAAGTTAAAATAAGTAGTACGAGAGGTTTGTTTTTCATTTCATCCTTTTTATTCATAGTTCATCCTTCCTGAGCCTTAATTTTGAGGTAAATGCTTTTTTAAAATTCTCTCCAGCTCCAATCCCCAGATTTTATATCCATTAGAATTGAGGTGCAGCCCGTCGTGAGTATATTCGTTAATAAGGTATTTATCTTTAGACATTTTGCTATTTAAATCTATAAACTCGATTCCATTTAACTGACAATAATTGAGTAATAGTTTATTTAATTTTTCGACCTCCGGATTTCTGTCACCGGAACTTGGATATCCTTTTGCGACAAAAAGAGTTGATTGAACAACGACCCGAATATTTTTTGCTTTCAGACTTGTTATAATTCGGACATAATTCTGAAAAACTTTATCTACAGGTTTCCAAGAATAAATATCATTAATACCTGCCATTATGAACACAATTTTTGGGTTTAAATCGGTAACATAATTCAGCCTTGCGAGCATACCATCGAGATTGTCTGCCGGGATACCCCTGTCAGCTATATCACCCCTGTCCAGAAGTTCATTCCAGTTAACTCCATGAGTAATGGAGTTGCCGAGCATAACTACATCTGCTTGTTTCTTTTTATAAATTTTATAAAATCCAATCTCATAATCATAGTTTGGATTATTTCTAAAGGTCAAACTATCGGGAACACTAACGGCCGCATTCAAAAAACTGCCAGAAAGTAAAAATATTACAAAAACTAATTTGAGCTGTTTACTACACACTTTTTTCATGCAAAAATCATAGAAATTTATTGAAAAATACAGCGATTTCAAAACCTCTAAACATCTGAGAAATTCTTCCTCCGGTAATAATTATACAGGTAAAATCTCATTTTGTTTCATATCAGATTTTAATCAGCATAAAAGTTTCAGAGCCGAAACTTGATTTTTCTTAAAATTTGGATTAATTTGATTTTTACTACTTAAGACTAACATTAATCCTTTTAACTAAGAGGTCAAAAATGCAAAATGTATTCGAAATACTTAAGAGAAAGGGACATACTGTATTCTCTGTTACCCCGGAAACGACAGTATATGATGCTCTGCAAATTATGGCGGCAAACGATATCGGTGCCCTGCTTGTGATGGAGAACGGAAGTCTTAAAGGTATCATGTCTGAAAGAGATTATGCAAGAAAGGTTATACTCTTCGGCAAATCTTCGAAAGAAACATTTGTTTCGGAAATAATGTCAGGTAATGTTGTTACCGTGAATCTTAAACATTCAGCGAATGATTGCATGCAATTAATGAGCGAAAGGAAAATTCGTCATCTCCCCGTTGTTGATGGAGAAAAAGTAGTAGGTATTATTTCCATTGGGGATGTAGTGAAATCAATACTTGAAGAACAACAACTACTTATCAACCAGCTTGAACAATATATAACAGGAAGTACAAAATAAGATCAATGCTTGTAGAACTTTTTAGTTACAGGTAGATTACCTAAATGCAATTTTTCTGTTAGTGTTTGGAACCGACTTCCATATATTTAAATGAACAGAGGATGAATTAACAACCTGATATCTAGGTATTCTGGTGTTCTGATATGCAGGTATTGGTTCAGCTACCATTTCCGGTACAGCTATCGGAAAAATTCCTCTTGTATCAGCATCGGGTAATGCCACAGTATGAATTATATTTTCTTTTGTCGAAGTTGGTACAGGCATTACAGATTCCTCCGTTTGTTTCGATTGTGTGAGATTTTCCCTCACGAAATCCTTATTTCTGGTTTTAGCTTTATAAATAAGGTATGAACCTATAAGAAAGATTATTGTGATACCGCCAAAAAAGACGAGTGTATTAACAATTATATTTAACAGGTTCATAAATTTCTCCTTTTTTACATCCTCATTACATTCTACTCAAAGCTTATGCCAACTGTTCCACAAATGGTTACTTTTTTTATAAGTACTTTTATTACAAGAAGTTAAGCAATATCTTTCTTTAGGTAATAAAAAATTTTTTTATTATACAGGCATTAGAAGTGTTTTATTTTGCTAATGATTCTCATTTTATTACACTTAAATGAAAATAAAATTATGAAACCTATCTCTATTAAAGTCAACAAAGGAATGTTGGAAATTACCTGGTCTGATAATACATCTTCAGTCCTTAAACTCACCTATCTCCGGGATGAATGTCCGTGTGCCGGATGCAAAGGTGAAACCATTTTATTTCGTACTTTTAAGGCGGCTCCGAAATCGCCACCCACCGAAGACACATATAAAATAAAAAGTATAACACCTGTCGGTGATTATGCTATTCAAATCACATGGAAAGATGGTCACGACACAGGTATTTATTCGTGGGACTATCTGAAAGAACTCCAGAAAGGTTCTTCAACTTCTGAAACTCAGGAATATTCAAAACTTATTTAGATGCTTAGGAAAGAAGATTTAAAAAAAATTGCTTCCCTCCAGCACAAGAAGTTCCGTCGTACTGAAAAAATGTTTTTTGTCGAGGGCGTAAGACTTGTTGAAGAGGCGCTGAATTCGCAATATGTACCCGAATACTTGTTATCTACTGAGAAGGCAAGTTTTAAGTACCGCCAATTGCTGAATACCGCAACTGCAAAAGGTATCAGAACTGAAATTATTTCCGAAAAGGAATTTGTAAAACTCTCCGATACCGATAATCCTCAGGGAATTGCTGTAGTATTGCATTCGATAATAAATTTAAAGAAGACACAGCCTGTTTCGAAAAATATAATTTATCTTGATCAAATATCCGATCCGGGTAACCTTGGAACAATAATCAGGAGCGCGGCATGGTTCGGATTTACTGATATTGTTCTCTCACCCGATACTGCTGATATCGAAAATTCAAAGGTAATAAGGAGTTCAATGGGGGCAATTTTTCAAGTACAATTTTTTCGTGAGGATACAAGATTAGAAATAATTAAATCCTTACGAGAAAAAAATTATACAATTTTAGTAACCGATGTTAACGGAAGTGATCTTACAAGTTCAAATACGCCGGCTAAATTTATCCTTTGTTTTAGTAGCGAAGCCCATGGATGTTCGGAGGATCTCAAGAATATTTCAGATTATCAATTAAAAATCAGCCGAAATGGTATCGGAGAATCACTTAATGTAGCTTCAGCGGCGGCAATATTTATGTTTGCTTTGCAATCAAAAACTAACGGCTAATTCCATTTATTGTCAAAAACGCACCGCCATTCGGTCCATTTGTTGTAATTTTAATAGAAACCGGCTTTGCCAAATCCACAGTATCGGCAGTATCATACACATAGAAAGAGAATCGCGTCCATGCTCTACTTTGCGTGTCAGGAAGAACAACACTTAAATCTCCCCCCGCATCAATATTCTCTCCTTCAATCGCTACAGTGATCTGTGTGTTACCGGCGAGAGGATTTTCATTCTGATCTTTTACTTCATAGAGAAAAGTCTGAGTTCCACCATTAGGAATATTAAACGAAGTTGGTGAAATCTGAATCGTTGGGACACCGGAAAATAATACTACTACATTATTCGAGATAATAGTTGAAGTCTCATCCGCTGTTGAAGCAGTTACAGTTGCAAATCCCGGACCCAAAGTCGCATGCGTGGGTCTTGGCTCTGCAGAAAGAAGTGTTGCACTCGCAACACCAAGTGCATTAGTTTGGGCTGAACCTTCAATAATGCCGCCGGTAGTTGTATAATACACAGTTGTATTCGGTCTGACGGGATTACCATATTTATCGCCGAGATAAGCTGTAATAGTATTTTGTAATCCAAAAATATTATAACCCGGAAAATTCAGGAATTGTGTTGCCAGTCCAAAATGATCCTGTTGCGGTAATCCTCCGTGAATTGCGTAACTAACAGGTTGTGAAATTATCGTTCTGCCTGTAAGATTAATCTCCGCCCGAATCTGCACCACTCCTGCTTTTGTACCACTTGTTAAAAATACTGAAGCCTGTCCTGAACTATCAGTGAATGCAAGAGAAGGACTAATAAACTCTCCACCATCAGGTTTTGCGTCAAGGGTAAACTTAACGAGGCTTGAATTTGCGATATCAATGTTATTACCGGCAGATTCGACTACCTGAAAGGTTATTCTGCCTGTTTCTACAGAACCGCTCCCCTGAACTCCAAGACTTGAAGTTGACTGTGATAGAAGATAAATCGCTGCAGGAGGACCGCTCTTTCTTGTAACAGAAACTACCGGAGCAAGTAATATGGTCGAGATGTTATTTGTAGAATTTACAGAGGCAAAAATCTGTGTCGTATCAGTTTTGTAATTGACCTTCGATATTATCATTGTAACAGTTCTACTGCTATCAAGAGTAAAACTTAAAGTATATCTGCCCGAGGTCGTTGTTCCACTAACAGTGCCACTGCCAAAATTAATAAAAACTGTTGCGGAATCCAGTAAATCACCGGTATTGGCATTTCTTACAAGACCTGTTACAATAACATTTCCTGATTGAGTATTATTTCCACTTCCGGTTTCATTAATTTTCGGATCATTTGGTGTCTCACAGCTATTAAAAATAATGCTATACACAATGGCTGCTACAAAAAGTTTTAACAGGTTTTTCATTCTGATTATATTCCGCTGTCAGTTTTTAGTTTACTGAAACAAGTATTTATTTACTTGAAAATTAGTTTTCTAATTACTTAATGTCAAGGATTGGAAGTGTGTTCATGGATACAAAGTCTTACAGGTTTATAAAAATAATTTCGTTTAATGAGTGCGATCCGGCTGGTATAGTTTTTTTTGCGAATTACTTTGTTTTTTGTCATTCAGCTTATGAGGAAATGCTTCGTGAAAGAGGATTGTGGAGTAATGTTTTTGACAATCCATCACTGGCTTTTCCACTGAGAGCAACAACAGCAGAATTTAAGTATCCATGCAAGTGCTCAGAAAAAATAAACATTGATGTATTTACACAACGCGTATCAGACTCATCATTTACTGTTTGCTACTCAGTGAAAAATGAGTCAGAGAGAATTATTGCAGAACTTACGACTTCTCATGTATGCGTTGATAAAAACTCCGGAGTGAAGAGTCAATTACCGGAGGAATTAAAATCCTTTTTTCTCTCCATGCTCCCCGAAAATCTTCAACAAAAAGACTAATATCTTAATCGATGTTTCGTTAAACTTCGATAGGTGCAATCGGATTCATTGTATTGCGCATTGAGTGAACTTTCGATTTTACTTCAATGGTTGTCCTGTCAGATGCGATTGCCTCAAACTCATCCCTAAAGCGTTCAATGGTAAACCTTACCGGCCAGGCGGCTGCATCTCCTAATGCACAAACGGTATTTCCTTCAATATTACACGCAACACTATACAATACATCAATATCTTTTTTAGAAGCCTTGCCATCAATCATTCGGTTCAAAAGTTTCAACATCCATCCGGTACCTTCTCTGCAAGGTGTGCATTGTCCACAACTTTCATGGTAATAAAATTTGGTAATTCTTGCGAGAACTTTTACTAAGTCAGTATCCTCATCCATTACCATAATACCGCCGGTACCAATCGCCGATCCTACAGCCTTTAGGGATTCAGCATCCATTTTTACCCCCTCAAGTTTATCTCCCCTAAGCGGCGGCATAGATGAGCCACCGGGAATAACACATTTTATTTTTTTGTTACCGGGAACACCGCCGGCATAATTATAAATAATATCGGTTAAAAGAGTTCCGGTAGGTAATTCATAGACACCGGGTTTATTGACATGACCACTGATACCAAACAATAGTGTACCCGGGTGCTTAGGCTCCCCTATTGAAGAGAACCATTGCCATCCATTTTTCATTATTGGAGGTACATTCGTAATAGTTTCAACATTGTTTATTGTTGTAGGACAACCCCATAAACCGTATTGAGCCGGGAAAGGAGGTTTTACTCTGGGATATGCGCGTTTACCTTCTATTGAATTCATTAGTGAGGATTCCTCACCACAAATGTACGCACCAGCGCCTTTATGGATGTAAATTTCACAACTGAACGATGTACCAAATGTCTCTTTCATTCTCTCGCCGACAAAGCCACGAGAGTAGGCATCATCAAGTGCCGCCTGCATCATTTTAATCCACTTATGGTATTCACCACGAATATAAATATATGCAACTTTCGCCTGAATAGCATAACAGGTTATCAAAATGCCTTCTATTAACTGATGAGGATTGTATTCAAAGATTTGCCTGTCTTTAAAGGAGCCCGGTTCGCTTTCATCACCGTTAACACAAAGGTATTTCGGCTTATCGGTAGTTTTCGGCATAAAACTCCATTTAAGCCCGGTTAAAAATGCGGCGCCGCCTCTTCCACGCAACCCGCTTTTTTTCACTTCATCTATTATTTCATCCGGTGTTTTTTGGAAAGAGGATTTTGCGGTATTATATCCACCGTTCTGCAGATATACATCTATTTTGTGAAAATCTTTTATATCAGGGAGTACTATTTTTTCCATCATTCTTATTCCAGAGAGTCCAAAATTTTTAATGCTTTTTCTGTATCAAGATTTTCATAATAAGCTTCATTTATTGCAATCATAGTTGCAGTGCCGCAAGACCCCATACATTCAACTTCTTCTAATGAAAATTTACCATCTGCGGTTACCTGACCATTGTCAATATTTAGTTTTGACTTCACCGAATTAAATATATCATAACCACCCCGTAGCATACAAGATACATTTGTGCAAACCTGTAAGTGGTACTTCCCAACCGGTTTTTGATGATACATGGTGTAAAAGGTAACAACGCCAAGTACATCCTCAACAGGCATTTCAAGAATTTTAGCTATCTCAAGCATAGCTTCCTGAGAAACATAGCCATTTTGTTCCTGGGCTAAATAAATTACAGGCATTACAGCGGCCTGTTTGGTAGGATATTTTAACAGTAATTTTTCAATCTTCTGAAGATTGTTCTCTGTAAATGTAAATTGCATATTCACTAAATTTATTTATTATTTATCTGCTTCACCCATTACCGGGTCAATGCTTCCTATAATTGCTACAACATCAGACACCATGTGCCCTTTAACGAGATGAGGAAGTGACTGAAGATTCACAAATGACGGAGAGCGGATTTTAAGTTTCCATGGATGTCCCTCACCCTTGCTAACAATATAGAAGCCTAACTCTCCTTTTGGATTTTCAACCGCGTGATAAATCTCACCGACCGGAGGATTAATGCCGAAATTCACCAGCATAAAATCATGGATTAGTTCCTCCATTCTGGTATAAATTTCAGTCTTCCTCGGCAATACCTTTTTTGGTTCATTAGCATTAATCGGTCCCGCAGGCAACTGATTGAGAATTTGTCTTATTATCTTAACCGACTCACGAAGTTCGTCAGTACGGACAAAGTATCGGGCAAGCGAATCACCTTCGTTATAAACCGGTACATTAAAGTCTATCTCATTATAAAACATATAGGGTGTCGCTTTTCTTAAATCATGCTTTACACCGCTTCCGCGTAAACTGGGACCGGTAAGACCATAACTTATAGCATCCTCAGCGGAAATAACCCCAATACCTTCTAGTCGCTCAATAAAAATTCTGTTAGAATTAAGCAGTTTTTCTATATCCTGAAGCTGTCTTTCAAACTGCTCAATAAATTCTTTTACCTGCTGTGCTGTTTCGGGTTTTAGGTCTTGTGCCACGCCGCCAATACGCGTATAACTTGTTGTGAAACGCGCACCACAGATAACATCATATAAATCAAGTACTTTTTCTCTTTCCCGAAGAGTCCAAAGAAATACCGTCAGCGCCCCGACATCCATCGCAAGCGCTCCAATGGCAACTAAGTGCGAACAAATTCGGGAAAGTTCACACATCATCATTCTGATATACTGAGCCCGCTTAGGTACTTCAATTCCGGCTAGCTTTTCAACAGCAAGAACAAATGCTACATTATTTGCCGGTGGTGAAAGGTAATCAAGCCTGTCGGTATGGGGAATGTAATCATAATACCCCATATTTTCAGCCATCTTCTCGTATCCCCTGTGCAAATATCCTAATTCAGGGACACATGCAATAACTGTTTCACCGTCAAGACGGAGCAATAATCTCAAAACACCATGGGTCGCCGGATGTTGTGGACCCATATTTAAAATCATCTCATTTTCAAGCACATCATCCAAAACATAGTTTGTTTCAGCCTTAAGAAGTGCCTGATAAATACGCGGTTGTAATTCTTCTTTTTTTACTGTATCCATATTAAATATTATTTCTTAGGTAGCGGAATAGATCCGGGTATTCCCATTACAGGAAATTCCTTTCGTAAAGGATAATATTCAAATTCCTCCGGCATGTACATTCTTCGTAGGTCCGGATGATTATTGAAGGTAATTCCATACATATCATAGGTTTCACGCTCGTGCCAGTTCGCAGTTTTCCAAACACTACAAACGGAATCTACACTGCATTCTTTTTCATCAACCGGAACCATGAGTCGTAATCTGAACTGAAGTTTCAAAGAAAATAAATGATAAACGACACTGAATCGATTTTTTCTTTCTGCCCAGTCTATTGCAGTGATGTCTTCACACAGTACAAATTGCAGATCTTCATTATTTTTTAAGAACTGACAAACCGGGAGAATGCTGTTTTTTGAAAATTTTATCATGAAATCGCCACGAAATTCAGAGAAAGAAAACTCTTCCGAAGGAAAAGCTTCTTTTAGTTTGCTTGATATTAGTTCTTTTGTGTCCATAATTGTTAGTTTAAATTTGGTTCTGCCATTGGAATATCCTGAAAATCACGGGCACGGGTTTTCCCGATTTTTTCCTGAATCTGCATAAGAGCATTCAATAGATTATCAGGACGAGGTGGACAGCCGGCAAGATATACATCCACAGGAAGAAACTGATCAATACCCTGCACCACATTATATGACCTATACATACCTCCTGAAGATGTACAAGCACCCATTGCAATAACCCATTTTGGATCCGGCATCTGATCGTATATTTTTCTTACCACATGCGACATTTTATAAGTTACAGTTCCGGCAACAATCATCAAGTCACATTGGCGAGGGGTAAATCTCATTACTTCTGACCCAAAACGAGCTATATCATACTTGGGGTCACCAACCGCCATCATCTCAATAGCACAGCAGGAGATACCCATCGGCATTGGCCAGACGGAACTATTTCTTGCCCATGCGATTATGGCATCCATTTTTGTAATTAAATAACCATCACTTTGCAGTTTCGCTTCTAATCCCATTTAAATCCACCTTTCTTATACACATATAAATAGCCTATTTCAAAAACAACAAGAAAAACCATCATTGCATAAAATACCGAAGTACCCAACTCGGCAAATAATTTCTTAAACTGCACTGCCCATGGATACACAAAAATTACTTCAAGATCGAAAATGATAAATAGCATTGCAACTAAGTAATATTTCACCGAGACTCTCTCCTGCGTAGTACCAACAGGTGCAACTCCGCTTTCATAGGTTGAGAGTTTTTCCGGATTGGGACGCTGAGGACCTACCAATTCGGATGAAAAAACAATAATAATTGCAAATACCAGTGCAAAACCAAGCACTACAAATATTGGTATGTAGGATTCAATCATAAACTTTTCGGAAATTTTAAATTTTAATTTATGATAATTAGCAATTATAAGCAAAGTTAAACCGTGTACCGGTCTTAGCAAATTGCATTATTTCGTTCTGTTTTTTAGTCAGCATCAACCTCATTTAATTTTCAGTTTCCACCTCAGCAACAGCCGCTTCTAGATTCATCTTAAAGGCTCCTTCCCACATTTCTTTTCTTTTATACTTTTCTCCCGGAGAGATTTCCGAAAATTTCTCCTTTGGAGTACCATTCTTAACAGCTTTTACGGCGGTTTCCAAAAGAACCTCAAGATAATCCCTCATTGAAACAACAGCATCAATATTTCCGGTGGTACTATTAAAATCTTTAGCATGGCCAAAAATGAAAGTAGTGCTTTTATCAAAATTCTTAATGATTTTGTCAAGAACCTGTATCCAATCTTTTATTTTTCCACCACCTTTTGTATCAATAAAGGGATAGACCCCGTTAAACACGAGATCCCCCAAATGGATTACACCGGCATTTTCAAAATGATAAATAGCATCTCCTCCTGTGTGTGCTGGCCCAAAAAAATACCCGGTTAATGTCTCAACAGTTAAGGATTTCTTCCAATCTGTTTCAAATGTGGTATCCGCATAAACTTGACTTTTCTCGTTTTCAGTGCCTTTGTTTTGCTTCTCTTGGAGAATCGGGCAGTTTTTTTGTGCAACAATTCCGGTAACAAAATCCTTCAGAAACTTATTACCTGATGTATGATCTCTGTGGTGGTGTGTATTGAGCAACATTGATGGGGTGACCCCGAATTTTGATTTGAATTGTTCTAAAAATACTTTAGCTGTATCGGGAAATTGAGAATCGATTACTACGGCCATATCTTTCGTATAATACCAGCCGATTGTACCCCCTTTCATATTAAAAACACCCAGCCCCTGGGATATTTCCCTGAAAGAGTAATCGGTTGACTGAAGAAATAAGTTATTTGCACGACCGCCTGCGATAAAACCGGCTGAAAGTAATCCTACGGTTTTTAAGAATTCCAATCTGTTCAAAATTTTCACTCCTAAGAATTTAGAGAATTAACACACAATGATAAAT
>CAYTLQ010000333.1:0-11438 GCA_964438715.1 uncultured Ignavibacteriaceae bacterium | reverse complement strand
TTGGAAGTATTTATCGGAAAACGAAACAAAGAAAATGATGAATATTCAGTCTTATCTGTTATATGTGGTTAATACCGATGAAGGCGTTTTGATGCGTAATGCAAACATACGCAGAAGTGTTGCGACACATCTGGGTAGCATTTATAAGCAACAACTGGGTGATGAGATTTATCACAAAAAAACATCTATGGTTCACGAATGGATTAAGAGCCAGCGAGATGATGTATGACAACGAGTTGTTCCATCTAATTCGAAATTAAATGCTAAAGAATACAAAAAGATATGGGAAAAATTAAATGGCGTTGGATAATCGATAATTGATGTGTGAATGCCCAACCCTAGCGGGGCAAGCTATTTATACAAGCTATTGATAAATAGAATAAGGAAAACAAAATTTTTTAGCGTCGTCGGTGAGATATATTCGCCGAATTTAATCTCTCCCCTAAGATTGTATTTTCCCCAATATTCCATAAATTTAAAAGATACATATTTTTATTTAGGAGTGAGAATGAAAAGAAACTATTCAGTTATCATATCACTGGCTTTGCTCGCATTTGTAGCATTCACCGGGTTTGAATGTGCATCAACGGAACTAACCAGCGCAAAATTATACATCCAGCAAAAAAATTATGATAAAGCAATTGAGGCTCTTGAAAAAGAAGTAGCAAAAAACCCTAAGAGCGATGAAGGGTACTATTTAATGGGGTATCTTTACGGAGAACGGGAAAATTCCGATAAAATGATTGACGCATTTGAAAAATCTCTCGGGATTAGCAAAAAGTTCGAAAAAGATATTAAAACAGCCCGCAAAGCATACTGGGCTAATGCTTTTAACAAAGGAGTAGGCTTTTTCAATAAAGCTACCAAAGCAACAAACGACGACAGTGCAAAGGTTTATTTTGATAAAACAATTTTTTACTTCAATCAGGCAATTAAAGCTGAGCCGGATTCTGCTGATACATATAAAAATCTGGCTTTTGTTTATCTGAACTTAAACGATTATGACGCGGCAATTAATCCACTGAAAAAACTGGTTGAACTTCGTAAGGATATAGATGGTTATCGTTACCTTGGAGAAATTTACTACAATAAAGGCGCTAACCTGATGAACAAGTATGCAACATCCAAAAATACTGCTGATAGCGTCAATGCAATGGGCTTTTATAATGAAGGCATAAAAGTACTTGAAGAAGGAAGAAAACTTTACTCTACCGACAGTGATATTCTGTTGACTCTTTCCAATTCCTATATTGCAGCTAACAAAATCGAAGTTGCAATCGATGCGTTTAAGGCAGGAGTAGAGCAGGAACCAAATAATAAATCCTACAGATATAATTATGGTGTTCTTCTTCTTGGAGCAAATAATTTCCCCGCGGCAGAAGAGCAATTCAAAGCCGCAATCAATCTCGATCCGGAATATATGAATGCAGTGTATAACCTCGCAGTTACCTATATTAAGTGGGGCGCTAAACTGCAGAAAGATGCCGATGCGGCAGGAAAAGAAGACCCTAGTATCAAGGAAAAATATCGCCTTGCTCTCCCTCTGCTTGAAAAATATTTATCGTCAAAGAACGATGATGCATCGGTATGGGAGTTAATCGGCAAGGTGTATTCTGTACTCAGTATGAAATCGGAAGCAGAAAACGCATTTAAAAAAGCAGATGAATTAAGAAAGTAAGTGTACTTATGGCTCAGCAAAACGAACCGCAGCAGCAACAAATTAATATTGAACTGGGTGAGAAAGAAGCGGAGGGGATTTATTCCAATCTCGCTATCATCACGCATTCCCCTGCAGAATTTGTGATTGACTTTACCCGAATTGTACCCGGTATGCCGAAGGCAAAGGTTCTTTCACGAATAATTACAACTCCGCAACATGCAAAAATGCTGTTGGGCGCACTTCGGGATAATCTGGAAAAATACGAATCGAGATTTGGTGAAATAAAAATTGAGATTCCGCAGGATCAGCATTTCGGTTTTGCTCCCATTCCAAATAAAGAAAAAGTAAATTAATTTTTTTCTGATGATTGAACCGCTCACTTCGTTACCGGATTGAGCGGTTTTTATTTTTAGCCGGATCCCTCCTCGTTTTTCATCTTAATTACACTCCCACTTTTTCCTTTTCCCAAAAATTTACAACATCTCAAAACAAGACAGTTTCAAAAATACTCTTATTCCAAAAGTCATAAATATTGCCTAAAAACGGGCCTTTTTTGTTTGGTACGCTTTTTCTGTCTTTATGCCTAAAATAGGTAGAGAGGAAAATTAAGTGTATCAATTCAAGACTTTTTTTATTAATTCAGTATCCTTTGTGCTGATATTTTTAAGCTTATTTACTGAAATTTCGGCGCAGAGAGCAACTACTTTCACTTACAAGCCGGCTTTTGGAGGATATACTATTGAGGGGGTTAGTGTTGCAAAAGTTACGGGAACCGATAAAGGTGTCAGTGGTGTTCATTTCACAAATCCGTATAATCCAAGTCAAACATTAAATGTGTGGGCAGGAACCTTTAACGGATCTGTAGATAACAATTCTGCAAAATTTTACTGTATCGATCTTGAGCATACTATAGCCTATTGGACAGTTTCCAATCCGCATGCATACACTGACTCTAATTTTACTCCTTCACATATCACCTATATATTGAATAATTATTATCCGGCCGTTTCTTATCCTTATTCGGGGGCACTTGGAACAGAAGGAAATGAGGCTGCGGCGGTACAATTGGCAATCTGGCATTTTTCGGATGGAGTAAACCTCAATACGGTTACAAATTCAACTCTAAAAACGCGTGCGCTGGCCATAGTGGCAGATGCAAATGCAAATCATAATAATTTTGTTCCTTTGGCAGGTCTTGTTTTTACCCCCGCCTCTCAGACCAATCCGGTTGGTACACCGGCTCAGTTTACTGTCAGGGCAGTTGATAGTAATGGTAATGGCATCCCAAATCTTACAATCAATCTCACCACAACTTCAGGTACACTGAGTGCAACAAGTGCCGTAACTAATTCTTCAGGATATACCGGACTTATTACTCTAACACAGGGTGTTTCAGGAGCTGCAACTGTTACGGCAAGTGCAACCACAACAATTCCTCAGGGTACGAGATATGTGCATACAGTTAATCCCGGAAATTATCAGAAACTTGTATTAGCTACTCCCACTGTTGCTACCGGCAGTAACACTTTCAATTGTGAGTGGATTAATTATGCTTCTATCGGCAATAAGGTTTGGAATGACCTTGATAAAGATGGAATTCAGGATGCAGGTGAACCCGGAATGGCAAATGTAACGGTGTATTTGTATAATTGCAGTGATGTAGTCATCGATACAACACTAACTGATGCAAATGGTAATTATTCTTTCTCAGGACTTACACCCGGTTCGTATTATGTAAAATTTGTTGCTCCTTCAGGTTATGGTTTTACCGTAAAAGATGCAGGTTCAAACGACAGTTTAGATTCGGATGTTGATGTTTTTACCGGCAAAACTAATTGTACGACACTTTCATCAGGTGAAAATGATCTTAGCTGGGATGCAGGACTTGTTCAAAATACTACCGATTACTCTGTTAATAAATCGGTTAGCGATACAGTTTTTACATGCGGAAGCAACCTTACTTATACCGTAACAGTAAGTAATTCCGGTACTATACCTTCAACAAATGTTATTGTTTCGGATGTTCTTCCTGCAGGTCTAGATTTTGTCTCTGCAAGCGCTACACAAGGCGTATATGATACAGCTACCGGCAAATGGACAGTTGGAACTCTGAATGCAGGCGAGAGTGAAACACTTACAATAAATGTCACAATAAACTGTACAGAACTGAATATAGCAAATATTGACTTAGGTCCTGCAAAAGAATTTAATGTCTTTGTCATCAATGATATTAATCAGCCTTCATCTGATACACAGGGGAAAATGGCTGTTGGCGGAAACGCTTACCTTAGCGGTTACAGTGTCGCCGATATGCTTCCGGCATCGAATGGAACAGTTGATGTGTTAATTGTCGGCGGCGATCTGTTCTTTACCAGCGGCGCTGTTTATGCGGGAAATGCAGTATATGGTGATTCCTCGAATCTCCCATCCTATGCTGTAACATTTCACAGCGGCTCGGTAAGAAAAGATACTGTAATTGATTTTGCCGCGGAAAAGTCGTATTTAGAAAATCTTAGTACTGCTTTGGGCGCATATAGTGTTAACGGAACCACCACATTCCAATGGGGCACCGTAAAAATGACCGGAAGTAATCCTTTCCTTAATGTATTTACTGTTAATGGTGGTGACCTTAATAACGCACACACAACTGAAATTAATGTTCCAAACGGTTCGGCTGTAGTAGTAAATATTCTTGGTACTTCCATTAGTTGGCATGGCGGACTATTTGTTAACGGTACTTCACGGAACAATGTGCTTTATAATTTCCCGCAAACAACTTCTCTTCTTATTCAGGGCATAGATGTTACGGGTTCTATTCTTGCGCCGTTTGCCGATCTTAATTACCCGGCAGGAGTTGTTCACGGACAGGTTATCTGTAAATCGATGACAGGCTGTGGACAATTTAATCTTTCACCTTTCCTGGGTAATATACCTGCAAATGTTTCTATAATAAATGTAGCATCTCTTTTCAGTGCAGATGTACCTGATAGCAATCCTCTTAATAACTCCAGCACTGCTGTTTCAGCATTTTCTGCTGATACGAGCAGTAGCGGAGGAGGTTCCGGTAGTGGCGGTTCAGGCAACTGGGTATTGACCGGAAATTTACCGGCATACGAAGTAGTTACTACCATAGCCGCAAATAACAGTAACATTTATGTCGGTACAGTAAACGGATATATATTCAAATCAACAGATGACGGTGCTTCATGGCAGAGAATAAATAATGATATGTACTCCGGTCCTGTATGGACGATTAAAATACATCCATCCGGAAAGCTATTTGCCGGTACTGTTACAGGTGTTTACAGAACATCCTCAAGTGAAACTGTTTGGGAACAAACAACATTAGCAAATAAAGATGTACGCACCTTAAGAATAGATTCATCCGGGAAATTATATGCAGGTACCTGGGGATTTGGTGTATATGTTTCAACAGACCAGGGCAGTAATTGGGTTTCTTCAAATAATGGTCTTGGAACACATAATATTGTTACTTCGCTCACCGTTACACCGAATCAGAATATATTTGTCGGAACATTTGACGGCGGCGTTGCAAAATCGGTTGATCAGGGCGCTAACTGGACACCGCTCACAGTCGGTTACAATTACATCTGGGCGCTTGCCTCAAACAGCAGTGGACATATCTTTGCCGGTACTTATGGCGATGGTATTTATCGTTCCACCGATGATGGCGCTACCTGGGTGAAAACAACATTCCCCGGTCTGCATGCTTATGAAGTAATTATTGATGGCAATGATAAGATTTATGCGTCATCATATTCGGGTGGTGTTTACACTTCAACTGATAATGGTAATACCTGGGTTAACACCGGTATGGGCGGCGTTGGACTTAGCACTATAATGGTTGTGCCGAACAATCGCGCACTCTTTGCAGGTACTGCTGCCGGACAAATTTACAGGAATGCCACCGATATTACAGGCATAAATGAACAAGCAGAATTACCGGTGAAATTTGCTCTGGAACAGAATTATCCGAATCCATTCAATCCTTCAACGGTAATTTCATTCTCACTACCGAAACCATCGGTTGTTCGGTTAACTATTTACAGTACCGTTGGTGAAGAAATCCGCCAGCTTGTTAATGGAAATCTTGAAGCCGGTACCTATAATATTACCTTTGAGGCAGGAGAACTTCCATCAGGTATCTATCTCTACCGGATGCAGGTAGATAACATCTCCTTCACGAAAAAAATGATTCTGCAAAAGTAATTATTAATTCCTGTCTTAATTTCATTGCCCGCCCCTCACAAGGCGGGCATTCTATTTTTATGACTTTCTTCAACACCGGTGGAAATGCAATTGAATTATAGTTATCGGGAAATGAAACTTTGTAAAGTTTCAGATGAAAACTCAATTTGCACATTAGTTGGTATCAGGCACAATTCGCATCTGATTCACAGAAGCCCGACAATTTGTGAAGCAGTAGTACCGCTGTTAAATATTTTACGAACACGCAGAGGTAGTACAGTACCTGCCGGGATATTCTTAAAAATTGTTATGGATTCATCTGCAGTCAGCAGACAGCTAATATCGCCTGCACTTCCTACATAGAGCATTCTTGTAACATACTCAAGTTCATCTGTATCCGATGGAATAATGCTAAATGATTGTGAGGCGGATGCATTAATAATATCCGCTGAGGGTTCGTTGAATTTTTCAAATAAATCAATGGCCAGCATAATGTATTCCTTTCATTTTATTTGCTGATAAAGATTGATAGTAAAAGAAGAATAATACCGGTGAGTATTCCGCCTGCAAAAAAATACAACAACTCACTTTCCTGCTCAATGAAATCTGTTCGATATTCATTGAGTACGGTATCGGTACGGCTGATAAGCAATGTGTGTGTCAAGCCGCGATATGTCAAAATCATAAGCGAATCGCCGGAAATGGGTGAAACTTCAACTTCTGCATTTAAGATTTGGTTTTCTAAGGAACCTGAGAAAACTACATTTTCTGTTTTACTGCTATCTGCCGGTTCAACGCGTTTTTTCTTTTTCAGTACTGTAGAGCCGCTAAAAGTGTTAACTTGTTTTATCGTATCAGGAGTCCCGGTGATAATAGCAGATTTACTCTCTACGGTTTTTTGTACTCCTGAATTTCTTCCGGAAAACATTGTGCATAATAACGCTGATACTATTGCAACAAGACATAGAATGAGCGATAAAATCAGCTTCGTTGAGTAATTACTTTGCGGTGTCATCGCTTATCATCTTTTTGATTTTCATGCTTTCTAATTTCTCGGCGCCGGCGAAATGTTCGAGCACATTACTACCGAAAAATAAACCCGAGAGTATGGCATAAGCTGATGCCAGTTGGAATGCAAACGAGGATAAGTTAACAGGCTCGCCTGAGCAGATAATGAGTGCGCATATTATAACTGCGCTGTAAACAAACAGAGTATAAACAAATGCAGTGAATTTTCTTCTGCCGTGTAATGGTGATAACATAGTATAGTTCCTTCAATTATTCAGGACCGGTTTATTTCCGGCCCTGTTGATTAATTAATTTGTTACTTATTAAGGAATGATAATTCCTTCGAGACGCGCAGCCGCTTTATCGTTCAGCAGCACAGGTACGACATCCATCTCTACTTTGTGTGTGTAGAAATTAGCGACTAATCCCAAATCTTTCACCTCGAGACCGATATTTGTTGCTATGGAGAGATCGGAGCGCTCGCCAAATCGGAAGGCATACACACTGGTACAGTTTGTTGCCGTGCCGGTGGTTTCATTATGAGGTAAAATCTTCGTTCCGTTTCTATCATATCCGGCAGGATATAGAGGTACTCCGTTGAAATATTTTACCGGGATGCCAAAAGAATTAGGCTGAGTGGTGATGAACTCGCGAGCTATTGAGCTTAGGCGTGCGAGAGTTTTTCCATCCATAAATAAAGCCTGAGCGCCGCCTTCTACCGATTCAACAAGTTGTTCAAGCAGTTCAAGGAATTTTTGCTGACGCGATTTTGCTGTGTCGCTATTACCGCTATCGATACTTAATCCGTTTGTTGAGGCGGTAATTTTCTGTGAAGAAATAATGAGCTTTTTCACTCCATCGAACTGATTGGCGCTGATAGTTGTATCGCCATTAAAAAAATAATTCTGGAATTGTTTCCCCAAATTCATACAGAAGTTAAGCAACTCCGAAGCACGGATTGAAGCAACATCGGCGCCGCGTCGTTCGTGTGCCTGATCAACTTGAATATGGTCTCCGAGTATTTTAAGTGCAGGAGAAGCAAACGCAGGAGTAACGATATTTGCGGCGTAATCGGAATCAAGAGCTCTGAACTGACCTCCTGAAGCGCTGGCGGCTTTTCGTGCATTTTCTGCATTGCCGTACATTGAGTAAAACTCCGCAACCTGCAATACAGTTGACCTTTCGTACATTTTGAGAATGGCGTTTTGTGTTAGTTCATCAGATGAAGAAATCTGGTGTAGTTTCATATTTACCTCTGGTTAGATTGTTAATGAAGATTATTTTATACCCATAGCTGTGCGGATAATGCTTCGCACTGTTTCTGTGGATGTTTTATGTTCTTTTTTCGGTTCTGGAAATCCTGAAAACTCATTGCGTTTTGGTACAAGAGAAATAAATTCCCGTAACATTGAAAGTATAATATCAGCAGAACTATTTCCTTCCTGAGCAAACTCCGCTCCTCGTACCGGACGGAGTTGCTCTGCAATTCTATTTGCAAGTTTCGCCTGTGCCGGTGTAAGTATTCCCTCTTCGGATTTTTCGTAAATGAAACTGTTGAATGAAGAGGATTTTTCTATAAATCTATTTACCACCGCTTTCTTTTTTTCCTCAAAGAGTTGCGCTTTCAGTATTTCAAGCTCACGCTTAAGTTCATTGTATTCAGGCGGAGCTGTAAGCGCAGAATCGAAAATTGCATCATCGATACTGTTATTTGGGAATTCATAGGCTAATAGATGGTCAGATGAAGAAAATATTACATCGCGCAATCCTTTAACCGCGGGAGGCATTGCCCCAAGAAAACCCACATGCCGTAAAGTTCCATCGGCGTTGAGAGCTATGCTTCGTTTTTTGTATAAGCCGTTTTTTACTGCATCGATAAATTCGGGAACCATCTCTCCTGCCCGTGCCAATAATCTCTCACCAACCCTTTTTAACTCTTTTATCCAACCATAAGCCGGTGCATTTGTTTCAGGGTGGCCAATTACTATCGGCGCTTCGTGAAGAGCAGGATTGTATGAGGAGCAAATATTGTCGAGATCTGCCTCCGACCATACCTTCGTATTTCCGGCAGAGTCTGTATGTTCTCCTGTCCGGAATATTTCCATCCATGTTTCCATAAGTAATCTCCTTTTTGTTGTTAAGTACGGTGCAAAACTACTTTGCCTGAGCCCACCGGATCTTTTCTATTATTCAGTCTTGTATTCCCTCCATAGTGGAATACTTTAGGGAAGCAATTGTGTAATGAACTATTCAGATGAGGAACAGCACTCTATGATGTTAGTTTGGCAAGCGAATAATCGGAGATAATACAATGAAACTATCTGCAGAAATATTGCAACTTATTGGTAATGGCAGTATCACGGTAATTGTGTTTGTAATGTGGTATCTCTCATTTCGGCACTTTAACAGAGAACAGGAGAAGGTTTATAAGCAAAACAGAGAAAATATTGAGCGCACATTTACTATGATGGAACAAGACAGCCGTTATAAAGAAGTATTAACAGGAATACTTACACGACTTGAAATGAAAATTGATACACACCTCATGGCAAGTCATAACAGTGCAAAAACAAACAGAGAGAATCTTCTTTAAGGATGAAAGGAAATGGAAAAGTCCGGAAAACGAAAGAGGAATATAACGGAGCAAAAATCGCAGGAACGGACAGAGATGCAGGAAATACACAAACGACTTGTGGAAATATTTCGTGAAGCTCTTGAAGACAGTGAAGCCGGAAATACAAAGCAGATTAACGCTATATCGCGCCTTGCGATGGCACTGAAACAGTCAGGCATATTTCCGTTAAAGACAGAAACGAATCACCACACGAAAATTAACCGTACCGAATTAATTGAAGAAATAAACAAGATATTATGTGGGGATACAACTGAAGAGAAAAATGAATAATATACATACACCACATTTTCTTCAATATCAGTCAGACTGGCTCAAAGATGAAAGTCCGGTGAAGATATGGGAAAAAAGTCGGCGAATAGGCGCTACTTATGTGCAAAGTTATGAAGATGTTCGGGATGTTCTATCCGGGAAAGTGAAGTCTGTATGGTTTAGCTCAGCAGATGAAACAGCAGCCCGCGAATATATTCTCTATTGCAGGCTATGGGTGAAGATTTTCCGGCTGGCAGGGAACAGGTACGGGTGGCAGATAACAGCCGACAGCAAAGCAGAGGGAGTTTTGCAAATTACTTTTACCGATGGTGGGCGAATAACAGCTCTGAGCAGTAACCCGAAAGGATTTAGAAGTAAAGGAGGAAAAGTAGTACTTGACGAATTTGCTCATCATTCTGATGCCCATGCATTATGGAAAGCGGCACGGCCGGCTGTTACCTGGGGATACCCTCTTCGCATTCTTTCCACACATAACGGAAAACTTACATTATTTTATCAATTTACCGAGTCAATAAAGAACGGTCATCTTAGCTGGAGACTACACACAACCGATATTTTCCGTGCCATAGACGACGGATTACTCATTCGGATATTCGGGAGGATACCTGACGAGACGGAAAAAAACAACTGGCTTGCTGAATTGAAAAAAAATTGTTTCTCAGAAAATACCTGGCGGGAAGAATTTTGCTGTGAGCCGGTTGACTCTTCAACTGCACTCCTGCCACTTTCACTTATAACCCAATGCATTGACACGCAGATTACGGATAGTTACAATTCAGGAAATATTCTTTATGCGGGAATGGACATAGGGAGGAGAAATGATTTAAGCGTAATCTGTATTATTGAACCGTCAGGAGAACTGTTCACAGTAAAAGAAATTATTACTCTCCGGAACGAGTCCTTTTCGCACCAAAAAAGAGTTTTGTTTTCGTTAATGGAAAATCGCCTTGTAATTTTTCAGGTAATATGGCAAAGAAATAAATATTAAGAAACACTATGTAAGTGTAATAAATACAAAAGGTTAAGTGGTGTGAGCCAGAAAAAGTGCTGGGCAGAGAATTTTATACTTTTTTGCCACTTTTTGCACGAATTTGGCAGAAAAATTTTGCCTACTTTTTTGGTTTACGCTTGCTTTTTTTTTTGCTGCTCTACCTCTTGTGCGAGGAGAAGAAAATGGCTAATACTATCCCTCAGCCGCTGGTTCTCCTCCTCAAGCTCTTTAAGGCGAGCCTGCAGTAGCTGGTTTGTCTCCGGCGGGGGGTTATCATCGTCTGTTAGTAGCCAGTTTATGTCGCAACCGAAAGCCTTGAGCTTCCTTAGTATATCTCCACCAGGAATACTCTCATTATTTAGATAAACATATAAGCTCGGTGGCTTCATATTAAGTAATTCAGCAAGTTTTGCAACCGAACCGATATAATTCTCGGCAAAATATCGAAGTTTTTCACCTATTGTCATAAAAAATTTCATAATTACCTAATAAACACTTGACAAAAATTAGGTAATTACCTCTATTTGTAAAGAAAACTTTAACAATTTTTAATAAAAAAATGACCGAGCAAAGACAGTCATTAAAAGAGCAAGTGAAAATTGACCGCTCGCTGATTAACCAGGCGGAGATTGCAAGGCGAACCGGTTACAGCGAGGCGATGATTT
>CAYTLQ010000332.1:0-3936 GCA_964438715.1 uncultured Ignavibacteriaceae bacterium | reverse complement strand
AATCAATAAAGATAAAGCGGCAATGTTGGGGATTCCTACGGGAACGGTTGATAAAAACGAAGGACGTGAGGTTGCCGGAATGGAAGCAGGAAAAAGAACTGACGTGGAGGAAGAGAATTACAAAAAAGTAGTTACAAAGCAGAAAAATGCGTTAACCTCCCTGTAAGCAATCGATAACCTGTATGCAAATAACCTGCAAGGAATTGCATTTCCTTTAAGTCAGCTTGCAACATTAAAAATGGAATCATCACCATTAACAATTAATCATAAGGATAAAATACGAACCGTATCTGTGAGTGCCTTTGTGAAGGAGGGATATCTGAATGACAAAGTTAATCAGGTAGTAATAGAAAAAATGAATAAGATGGTACTGCCGGCCAGCTACCGATATGAAATGGGCGGTGAACTTGAGTCGCGTGAGGAATCATTCGGAGGGTTCTCGTCTGTGATAATTATAACTTTGTTCTTATTTATTGCAGTACTGATTCTCGAATTTAAAACATTCAAAAGCACATTGATTGTCTTATCAGTAATACCGTTGGGAATAGTAGGAGCAGTAATTGCTCTTTTTATTACCGGTAACTCGCTTTCGTTTGTTGCCGTAATTGGTCTAATTGCTCTTGCAGGGGTAGAGGTAAAAAACACCATACTACTTGTTGATTTTACTAATCAGTTAAGGGAACAGGGTAAATCGGTAGATGAAGCAATCGGAGAAGCTGGCGAGGTAAGATTTCTTCCTATTATCCTCACTTCGTTAACAGCAATCGGAGGTCTTACCCCAATTGCGTTATCATCAAATCCGTTAATTTCTCCTCTTGCAGTTGTAATGATAGGCGGATTGATAAGCTCGACATTGTTATCAAGAATTATTACTCCGGTAGTTTATAAGATTATACTGCCGAAAGTGTAATTCATAGAACAATTTAATATTGTAATTTGCCGCAGTAAAAATATCTATCACTCCCGTGAGAAAAGATGTAACATTTTTCTCACGGGAGCCAAAACAATACTGCTACTAACAGAGAAAGCTACTTATTTTTTGATTTTACAAAATTTACTGCTTCTTCTGCGAGAATTTTATGCACTCTGGCACTTGCCGAAACAGCCCACCAATTCATAAATTCATCAGGGTTTAAGCCTTTATCTTTTAAGGAAATACCTCCAAAAGTTGAATATAGGCTTACAGATTTCGGGAAAAGTCTTTCTCCGATTTTGGAAGATTTATTTGTTTGGGGGCAAAAAGTCAAAGATCAGAGATCATTGGGGTAGTTGGTAAGTTAACCATACTATTCAAAGAGAATAAATAGTTCTTTTTACCGTTTTTATAATTTTGTATTATAGGTAATATCAGTTATCTCCAATTTCAGCCAGGTCCAATCTTTCCCATCAAGTTTCCATGTTGCCGTCATAAGTGCTGGAACTTTTATTCCTTCAAATGTCCTGTAATCCAAAATGTTCATTTCCCATTGGTATCTTTTAGCATCTTTATGATTGTCTTTGTATCGTAAAGCGGAAAACTTAGTAACATCCCCATTAGAATTAAAATAAAATGTACCGGATCCGGTTGTGCCTTTATATGTCATAGTAGCCTTTGCGGTAGTTTCATCTATTTGTTCCCATGTTATGTACGGACTTACGGCCAGCGAGGGAAACCAAACCATTTCACCAAGATAACGCTGTATTGTACCTTCATCTAATTTTTTGCCTTGTTCATTAACAATGTTGAATAAAGAATGCAGTTTAATCAACATTTCACCCTTCCCATTATAAAACTTATCGCGTCCCTGGAAACTTAACAAACTATTCATTGATACATCTACTGACCAAATGAAAGAGGGATTTTCAATAAAGGTATATTGTACTGCTCGTGCAGTCATCCAATTCTCCTGCTCAGGCTTCAGTTTCATTTCGGCTAATTGGATAACTTTACCATTACTAATAAAAGGCTTTCCTAATGCTCCAGAATTTCTTAACCATTTAACTACCGGTAGAGGTAAATTCATTAAATCACTCTCGCGGAAAGTGCCCCGCTCTGTGATTATGTTATTATTGTGCAGCTGAATTGTTTCTTTTTGAATGAGATTTTGAAAATTATAATAACTGAATAAAACTACTACAACAGTAAGAATAAGGATATTGGGAAGTGTACCAAACTTTGCGTCTTTCCAAAAGACAATAATAAGTAGTTGAGAAATTACTACTGCAATAATGCCGAATACCCATGCATATTTGGAATTGATAAAGTATAATACGCCATAAAGAAGTAATAATATCGCAGAAACCAACCATACGACTCCCCATGGTTTTGATATCGGCAAGGTTAATTCCTTAATTTCTTTTAATTCAAAACCTTTAACAAAACCGAGGATATGGATAAGTCCATGAATTACTACAATAACTATAAATGCTATTTTCATTTATGTAAAATACTTAATTGTAGATTTCTTTACATAGTGGCGGGTTTTTAAGCATTTGCCTCAGAAATATTTACCATTACTAAGTCCGTCATCTGACGGACATAAGCATCAAGTTTACAAAAACTGCCCCGATATTTCGGGGTTACCCCACATGAGGCAAAACCTGTGTTAAACAAGGTTATTAATTCATTGATGGATCAGCAATTTGTTCAATTTGATTGATTGCAGTTTTGGGTTCAATATTAGCATAAACAACTGACATAATACCGGGTAAGTACCTGTCCAACATCAAGAATGAAGCAAATAAATTTTTTATAAAAACTTCTTCTGTCTGAGGGAAAGTGTCGTCATAAACAAAATTACATTTATATTTCAATTCACCATCATCAAAATCTAAATCAAAACAACCTAGTATTAAATTATGATTAGCTCTGGTGATAAACTCTGCAATGTGTTTTCTTTTGTTTTCCGGTATATTAACAGTAAAAATGGTTGAAATAAGTACGCATTTGTCTGGTATTCGAACATCAACAATGCAATCTACTTTACCATTTTCTAAACCAATACCAAATCTGAATACCGTTTGATCTGGTGTCTCTAGGATTTTTTGAAAACGATATTTCAAATTTTTTAAAGCATCATAAACTGTATTTACCATGGCTTAACTTATTTTTATTTGTTAATGAAAAAACTGAATTTTTTATAGAATGAGAAATTTGATTCGCATCAAATCCTAATTCTATATGTCTTTTAAGTTTTACAATGATATCATCAACCATGTTTGAAGGAAAACCAAGTTTACCGGCAATTTTTTTGATTTCACTTTCCTCTTGTTCCTCAATTTTTTTATCAATTACAATAAGATTAAGAATGTCATCAAATAATATATACCGTTGAACTTCATCTTCAGGTATCTCAGGTTGTTCAATGACTTTTGATTCTAATAAGATATTAAGCTCGTTCTCGTCAATGTTTAATCTTTTACCAACTTGTTTAATAAAGTCCTTTTCTGCAATGTCAAAATTATTATCGGCCAATGCAAAATAGACTAAATTTTGAATGTGTTTTTTTCTTTTGTCCATTTCTGTTTTTCTCTAAAGTTTATAATCGTGTTTAAAGTTTTTTTGCTTGCCGTAATGGCGGATTTTGGAACTCAAAAATGCCTACAAGCACTGAATCCATCATCTGACGGACATAAGCATCAAGTTTACAAAAACTGCCCCTATACTTCGGGGTCACTCCACATGAGGCAAAACCTGTGTTATAGCCAGTGGTTCTTTTTATTTTAGTCAAAGTCTTGGTTGAATAAATAAATTTCCAATTGGTCAACTTCAATATGATTGTTTATTGCTAATTCATGAATTAATTTATTGAATTTTTGATAGTCAGTAAATTTTGAAGAAGGTCTAACTTATATAATTTCAAAGATTTCGATTGAGTAAGTGGTCGTGGATTATTTATTTTTTCTTTTTGTTGCTCGTTGAATTCTACCATAATGTTTTGTTTTCCCGTCCTACTA
>CAYTLQ010000331.1:0-7117 GCA_964438715.1 uncultured Ignavibacteriaceae bacterium | reverse complement strand
GAAGAAAGATAGAGGCAACAGGAACATTATTCTGGAGTCTTGCCGAAAAGCTAACATCATTATTTGAAGTTAAGAAAACATCTTTAGCCGGGAAGGGTGAAAAAACACTTCGTTTGGAAGCGGCAGATTTCCGAAAATTTAAAGCGGAATTTGGAAAAGATACTCTCGCAATGAATTTTATTTTACTCGACAACGCCCCTGTATCGTTTCATGAGTTTCTTTCTTCATTATTTTTTGAAGGATTTTACACTGACACCATCGGTCTGAATATTATTGCTTCAAAATTAAACGCACGCATCCGTACATTTATTGAACAGGAACTTGTATTCCGAAATGCCTTGGCAAACGGAGCGATGAGTTTTCCTGAAGTGCAATATGAAACACAAATGTGGAAAAGTTTTTTCTATTTTCAAACAGCAGTTATCGCATTACTCGACTCACTTGAAAATTCTGAAACTCTTACCAAAGACGGTTACCGGAATACCGCATTAACCCTGTTCAGTTTTGTAACACCTGAACCGACATTGGTAGAAAAGTTGTATTCCCGTATAGCTTCCGGAGACAATTTTCAATCAGCAGCGACAGCACTGGAAGAAGAATTTCCCGAATCCGTAGAAATAAAAGAAATGGATACTGACCAGATATTGAGTGATGATGAACTTCAACGGATTGTTTATAATTTAACACCGGGCTCTGTTTATGGACCTTTTCCCTATAAAGGGAAACTTATGGTTTGTTTATTAAAAGAAACACTCTCAATAAATCAGGATTCCTCTAGATTTAACAACTACCGCTCCCGTGCAGATAATTTTCTTGATATACTTAATACGAAAACCGCACAACTTGCTGAAAAATATGGCATAAATGTTAATGCTAATCTTTTATCATCAGAAAAAACAGAGAATCTTCAAATGGTGGTTTTCCGATATTTTGGGTTTGGCGGCAGGATGCCCGCTTTTCCGCTTAGCACCAATTACATACATTGGTTGAAAAAATATAACGGCGCTGAAAAATTGCCGTAATTGCGGTGAGTTATTTGTCTTGAATTTTTCCGGATGATTTGAAACTTTGGTATTTTAATCGGAAAAATTGAACAAATAAAAGAAATGATATTCCGCTTTCTAAAAATACTATTACCCGTTTTGCTGTTAATTAATACAGCCAACGCACAATTTGTATTTTTCGGAAGAAATAAAGTTCAGTATCAAAAGTTCGATTGGAAAATTCTGCAAACCAGGCATTTCAATATTTATTATTACGGGGATATGTATGAAATTGCCTCCATAGGTGCAAAATATGCGGAAGAGGCCTACAGGGAATACAAACAAAAATTTGGACATATCATTCTTCATCGTATTACGCTCATTTTTTATAACACGCATCTTCATTTTCAGCAAACCAATACTACACCGGGCTTTATTCCTGAAGGGGTTGGCGGATTTTTTGAATTTATGAAAGGGAGAGTCGTTATCCCATCTATGGGCTCTCTTGATAAGTTCCGGCATGTTATACGGCATGAACTTGTTCATGTTTTTACAACGACAAAAATACTGCGACAGTTAGCCGACCATCGCTTACCGGCAGACCGACTTCCACCTTTATGGTTTATTGAAGGAATTGCTGAACACCTCTCTACCGACTGGGATGCTCAGGCAGATATGTTATTGCGCGATGCTGTTCTTAACGGTTATTTTACCGGAATAACCAACATTTATACGGTGAACGGCTCCTTTCTTATGTACAAACAAGGTCAGGCATTTCTTGAATACATCGAAGAAGTTTATGGTCCTGAAAAAGTTTTCCAGATGATTGATAATTTTTGGGTGTATGATACATTCGATGATGTGATTGAATATGTATTGGCTAAGGAAATTAAAAATATTGATGAGGAATGGCTGCAATATCTCAGAAAAAAATATTACCCACTTTACAGTTCCTATTCATCTTTAGGTGCAAATGCAGAGCCGGTAACAGAATCAGGGTTTTCATTCAGTCCTGTGTATTATAAAGATGATACGGGTGAAACCGTGTACTTCATTGCAAATCTGGATGGATATTCCTCACTCTACAAAAGTACGAGGTTAAGTGAAGATGAAAAATTTTCCGAACCTAAACTGGTTTTGCGCGGTGAAACTTCAGTAGAAATTGAGGCAGTTCATACATTACAACATTCTCTGGCGCTCTCACGAAAAGATATACTCGCTTTTATCAGTAAATCAGGGGCAACAGATGTTATACATTTTATTTCTGTAAAATCCGGACAGGTTTTAAAGACATACCGGAATGAGAATTTACTCAGTATTACTTCCCCTTCATTCTCGCCTCAGGGTGATGAACTTGTCTTTAGAGCAATTGACATCAAGGGTGTAAGTGATCTATTTGTACTCGATACCGATAAATTACATCTTCATAGATTGACTAACGACTACTATGACGATACTGACCCTGTTTTCTATAAAGACGGAACGAAAATTATTTTTGCCTCCGACAGAACTGCGGGTAAAAATTCCACGGTCTATAATCTTTTTTCAATCGACCGATCCGGAGAGTCCATTCAATACATTACAAATCTGAATAATAACTGTACCTCACCATTTTTTAACGATGATTTCTCAACACTGTATTTTATTTCGGAGTACGATTCTCTTCAAAATGTTTATTCAATACCTTTCACTCCGGGCAAACCCGCACATACAATAAACAGAGTTTCAAATTTTATCGGAAGCGTGTTTACACCATCAACAATTTCAGGCAGAAGAATTCTTTTCTCCGGATTTCAGAACTTTTCTTTCCGGATATTTATTACCGAACTTGATAAGGATGAGTCATTTATCGTTAATCAGGATACCGAATTTCCCGCATCTCGTTGGCTCGCCGGAAAAATTGAAGCACCTTCCGAATTTGGAGAAGTGAAGTATGAAAACGAATATACTTTGGACTATGCACAAAGTCAGGTAAGTACCGATCCGGTATTTGGTACCAGGGGTGGGGCTGTACTTTCATTAAGCGATCTTTTCGGCGATGATAATTACTATTTTCTTATCTCGAACACTGCACAAGTACAAAGTGACCTCCTCAAAAGTTTTAATCTTGCCCTGACGCGGTTTTATATGGGTAGCCGGACAAATTATGGTTACGGTTTATTCCATTTCAGCGGCAGGCGATATGATATACGAGATTCGGACGAATTTTACTTTGAACGGAGTTTTGGCGGGTACTTTCTGCTTACTTATCCTTTATCGTCGTTTACCCGTTTTGAAGCTGACCTTTCAATTGCTAATTCCGATAAACAGGTGATTACAGGGGTAATCGAACGGAAAGCTCTTCTCTGGAGTAACAGTATTGCCTATGTACATGATAACTCTCTCTGGACATATACCGGACCGTTAGATGGCACACGCTTTCGTCTTCAGTTAAGTTATACAAGCGATGTAAAATACAGTAATGTCAATTATTACTCCATAATTGCCGATTATCGTTCATACACACGGCTTTCACTCCGAAGTACTGTTGCATTTCGCGCTTCATTCTACTATAATGACGGAAAAGAAGCCCGAAGGTATTTTATGGGAGGGAGCTGGGATATTCGGGGCTGGCCCCGCTGGTCGATACGCGGCGAAAAAATGTGGATTTCTTCTCTGGAGGTGCGCGTACCTCTTATTGACCGTCTTATTCTTCAAACACCTGTTCTTGATATAGGTTTTGCAGGAATACGGGCTGCAACATTTTTTGATATTGGCGCTGCCTGGGATAAAATTTATCGTAATACATACGGCAGTGTCGGCTTCGGGTTCCGGATGAATTTTCTGAATTTTCTCGTTCTCCGTTACGACATGGGAAAGAAGATTGAAAATAATTTCCGTGATTTTCAGCCGGGAATGTTTTATCAGTTCTTTTTCGGTTGGGATTTCTGATGAAAAGAATTTGTCTTTTTCCGGTATTCCACCTTTTTTTCATCTTCGTAGTTACAGGTTGTGCTCCCGCAATAATTAATGTGGAAATGAAACCCGCGCCCGATGATATTTTTATGTTTGGGCGTTTTCCCGAGCGTACTTTTTTTGCAAATGTCCACATCAGCGATTCACTTATACAAACAGGTTCATTCAGTCTCTATGGTGCATCAGGAATGAATTCTGTTCTCGCTACAAATAATATAATTATTGCCTCTGATCTTTCAGGAAGAGTATATGCATATAATATTACATCGGACAAATCGGCGGGGTACTTAAAGTATAAGGGAGCTATACATGCGACACCGGTAATAAGCAAATTCCGTTTGATAATTCCACTCGTACTTCGACAGGAGAACAAATCACAACTTATTTATTATGATTTATCGTTGAGTAAAGAAATAACTTCCGTTACTATTAAGGGTAAAATTTATAAGGAACTCTTACTTTTTGATGATGGAGTGGTTGTCGTTACTGAAGAAGGAACGCTTTGTAAGTACGACTTTAATGGTAAGCAGATATATGCAACCGATCTTGGAGCCACTGTATCATCCTCCCCCACCGTAAGCGGCACAAACATCATGATTGGTTTACAAAATGGCGAGTTTGTCGTTGTGAATTTTAGCGGACAAATCATTAATAACAAAAAAATTACTATGTGCCCGCTTAATTCTCTATCCTCCCGAAATGACAGAATATTTATAGGAACTTCGGACAGCAGTGTATATTGTCTTCATTCACAGTCGCTGGATGTATTATGGAAACTCAAGACTTCGGGCTCTGTGTTGATGATTCCCGCAACTGATGATTCTTCCGTATATTTTGGAACTGTGTCCGGCGAGTTTTACGCTGTCAATTCGTGCAGTGGTAGTGTTCGCTGGTTTATTAATTCGCAAGGTGCTTTTCTCAGCTCACCATTAGTAACGAACAACAGAATTCTTGCCCCGAATCTATCCGGTAAACTTCATATTTTGAATAAAACCAACGGTAAAGAAACGGGTTTACTAACTTTCGAATCACGAATGAAACTTACTCCGGTGTTTTATCGAAATAAAATCATTCTTGGTATAGACCGTGGGGAGATACTTTTATATGAGAGCAGGTAAGATCTTAATATTTTGGTGTTTCACTTTTTCATTATGCTTTGCTCAGGGAACAAGGCTCTCTCTACGAACATCCGATACTCAATCAAAAATTTATTTAAATGATACCCTTTACGGTTTTGGCAGTGTTGATACAGTATTGCCGTCAGGAACATATAGAATTCGTGTTGAAGAAAATTCAATAAATTGGAACAGGGGTATTATTATCGATACCGTAATTCTCACCGGGAATAACAATATCATCGAAAAAACATTTTCTTTTCCGCTCCGTAAAAGAGTTTCTACAATTCCCCATAGCGCAGAGGTATTTTCCGGTACTACTCACTATGGTTATACTCCGATTGAAATTTCTGAGGATGTCACACTTACTTTACGACTGCGGGGTTTTCGTGATTCAGTGATTCGCACAGACTCGTTGAAACTGAATTCTCTTATTTACCTTCAACCGTTGAATTCCGAAATGAGAACAGAAATAACAAAATCTCCTCTATTGAAATATCTCGTTGGTGGAATAATTCTTTTCGGAGGTACCGCGGCATACTTTAAGTTAAAAGCTGATAACGAATTCGATAGATATAAGTCCGGAGGGGATAAATCATTTCTCGATGCTACCCACAAATACGACCTTATTAGCGGTATTTCGTTTGGCTTATTTCAGGTAAATTTCGGGGTGTTGATGTATTATTTTTTAGAAGAAAATTAAACCGGGAGATTTTACGATATGAAGATACTCGTGGCTGAGGATAATGAGGTAAACCAAAAGTTGATTTCATTTTTACTAAAAAAACTTGGGATTGATTTTGACATTGTCGAAAATGGTAAACTTGCTGTTCAATACGCAACCGCCGGGCGATATGATTATATACTAATGGATTTATATATGCCGGAAATGGATGGGTTCGATGCCGCTCAGCATATCCTCAATTCACCGCAAATCACCCCCAAACCGGTTATTATTGCGCTGACCGGTAATTCTGAGTCCGACGAACAAGCTCGATGTATCTCAACAGGTATGAAGGGATTTATTACGAAACCACTTAAAGCCGAAGATCTTCAAAGAATATTAGTTTAATTTTTCCGTAATTAAACTTTCCTGCAATAAATTTTGTTTAAAGTTTGTCTGGCTTACTTCATTAATGAGGAGCATCTCAATGAGAGCACAAATTGCGTTGATTATTTTTCTTTTTATTAACGGTTGCAGGTCTTCCGATGGCTCTAATAAAACTTCTTCCGTAATCAGTACCGGCAATCAAGATTCAACTACTTTAAACCAAAAGGATACACTTATGAATAACGACAAGATAATGAAAACCGATGAAGAATGGCGGCAATTGCTCACCGATGAACAATATTATGTTATGAGAAAGAAAGGCACAGAGCGTCCGTTTTCAGGAAAGTATAATGATTTTAAGGAAGAGGGTATTTTTGTGTGTGCAGGATGTGGCGCTGAATTATTTTCCTCAGAACATAAATTTGATTCCGGTTGCGGATGGCCAAGTTACTACACACCTCTCAACGAATCAAATATTGAAGAGAGTATGGATACAAGTTATGGAATGATCAGGACTGAAGTTACCTGTTCGCGTTGCGGTGCTCATCTTGGACATGTTTTTAATGATGGTCCCAAACCAACCGGTTTACGATATTGTATAAATTCTGTTTCATTAAACTTTAAAAAATCTGAAAAATAAACAGCGTATTCTGTTCTGTGTTTAATTAAAAGCGGCATGTATCGTTTTGTATGTAAAATTCCAAATATTACATATATTGTGTTGTAGTATATTTCAGAAGAAACAGTGGACCATAATTGAACGGACGAGATCGTATAGCCGCAGCTATGAGGCTCGGATTTGCCGACCGTGTGCCCGTAATGTGCCAATTATCAATCGGGCACTATTTTCCCCATTCCGGAATTGATCCAATTGATATCTGGTTTACTTCTGAAGGCTTTGCTGCTGCATTAGTTGCACTTGCTGAAAAATACCATTTTGACGGAATTTTAATTATTCTTACAGGACGCGACCCCTCCTAAAAAAATTTTGTTAAATCAATTGACAAGCGGGT
>CAYTLQ010000330.1:0-3684 GCA_964438715.1 uncultured Ignavibacteriaceae bacterium | reverse complement strand
AGGCAGATTATTCTCAGCAACTCGGCAGGGCTCTCTTCGAGGTTTACGGTACATCAATTCCACCTGATGCAACTTTCAGTCTGCGTATTTCAGATGGTGTTGTAAAGGGATATGATTACAACGGAACAACAGCTCCTGTTGTAACAACATTTTATGGTCTTTATGACAGGTTCTATTCTTTCAATAAAGAATATCCATGGAGCCTTCCTGAACGCTGGCAAAATCCTCCGCAGGAGTTTGACCTCGAAACACCTATGGTATTTGTTTCCACGAACGATATAATCGGAGGAAACTCAGGTTCTCCGGTAGTAAATCAAAAACTCGAGGTTGTAGGTCTGGCATTTGATGGAAACATCGAAAGTTTGCCCGGACAATTTATCTTTACGACTGAATCGAACAGAACAGTTTCTGTTCACTCAGCCGGAATGTTTGAGGCGATTCAGGATTTATATCAGGCTAAACGCCTTAGTGAGGAATTAAAAGCAGGGAAAATCGTCTCTAAATAGGAAGAAGAGAAGTTCTCTGTAAAGCGGATTTCTCATATATTGCAGGCAGTTTCAAGTATTAAAGGTAATTTCTTTTTCCCTCTTCGTATCTTAGCATACAGGATTTCTAAGAGGTGAGTGAGAGAGAATATCTGAGGCTCTTGAAACTGCCTTTTTATCTTTAAATCATTGTAAGGAAACTTAAAGATGGTTCATGCGCTGAAAAGAATTTTTTTTATTCTTGTTTGCTTTAATTATTACATCTCAGCACAGCATACAGTACTGACTGAATCTAACATCTTTGATCTTGAAACAGTTGCTGAATATGCTGTCAGTCCCGATGGCTTGAAAGCAGTATTTACCAAAAATGTTATAAGAAAATTCAATGATGACCCGGGACCTGATTACAGGGAACTCTATCTCATCGACTTAATTACGAAAGAAATAAGGGCATTGCTTACAGGTTCCATCAATGTGATGAACATTCAATGGTCAGGCAGAAATACTATCTACTATCGTTCAGCTGTTGACAAAAAACAACAAATTTATGCTTATGATCTGGAATCAGACAAATCAAAACAACTCACCAGGCATGCCAATTCAATCCTGCAGTACAAAGTTTCAGGAGACGGTACCACTATTTTCTTTACTTCAAATGAATTGCGTGATAAAAGAAAACCGGAGTTAAAATCGGCAGGATTTGATGCTGAAATATTCGAAGAGGATTATGATGATATTACACTGTATTCTTTTTCTCTAACGACATCAGAAACAAAAAAACTTACAAACGATATTACCGTTTTCGATTTTCAGCTGAGTCCTGATGAAAAATTTATTGCTATACAGGCCGGGGAAAAAAATCTGACCGATTATTCCTACATGTTTAAAGATATTTATTTGCTCGATTTATCAGAAGGTAAATTATCTCTGTGGGTTGATGTCCCGGGTAAGCTTTCGGGAATGAGTTGGAGTAGTGACTCAAAAAAGCTGGCATTTATTGCCGGTAGCGATGCAAATGATCCTGTCAGCGGATCGCTCTATGTTATTGAAGATTTAAAGGAAAAGAAGTTTAATGAAATTTTAAACCTTACTGAAGGATTTGAAGGTTCGGTGAAAGAAGTACAATGGAAATCAGAAACTGAACTATTTCAATTATCGGAAGAAAGCACTGATAATACTCTCGTTGAAAGAAATATTCGGGATAAATCTGCTGTTAAAAAACTTATTTCAGGTAAGGGGACGCTTCACGATATTAAATACACAGGGAAAGCTCTTTATATGATTGGCAATACTCCCTCTCATCCGAATGAGTTAATGAAATGGAAGTATGACTCAACTATACTTGAAAGACTTACCAAGCATAATAGCTGGCTCGATTCTGTTTATTTAAGCCGCCAGGAAATATTTGCATGGAAAGCTGATGATGGACTACGATTAGAAGGATTATTAATTTATCCGAAAGACTATACTTCAGATAAAAAGTATCCCTTAATAGTTTATATACACGGAGGACCGGAAGCCTGCGTGAGTAATGGTTGGGTAACAAGTTACGGCTCGTGGGGACAAATTGCTGCGGCTCAGGGATATTTTGTTTTTATGCCAAATTATCGTGCAAGTTCCGGGCGCGGAGTTGCATTTGCCAAGATGGACAGAGGTGACCTTGCAGGCGCTGAATTTAATGATGTTCTTGATGGAATAGATGAACTGATAAAGCAGGGTAAGGTTGATGAAAATAAAGTTGGTATTGGCGGAGGTTCTTATGGCGGCTATTTTTCCGCATGGGCGGCAACAAAACATACAAAACGCTTTGCGGCATCGGTTGTTTTTGTTGGCGTAACGAATCAGATTTCAAAATCATTATCCACTGATATTCCGAACGAAGATTATTTGGTTCACTGGGGTATCTGGCCTCATGAAAACTTTCAACTCTACCTCGACCGCAGTCCTGTTGCATGGGCGAAAGGTTCGGTTACCCCAACATTAATTCTGCATGGTAAAGAAGATCCGCGCGTGCCGCCTCTTCAGAGCTTAGAACTCTATCGCTCATTAAAACTTCATGGTAAGGCGCCGGTGAGATTAGTCTTATATCCGGGTGAAGGACACGGCAACAGGAAAAATACATCCCGTTTCGATTTTATATTACGCACTATGCAATGGTTCAACTATTATTTGAAGAATGAAGGACCAGTAACGGAGATGCCTGATAAATACCTCAATGTAATGCTTGAGGAATAGTTAAAGGCTGTCGAATGATTAAAATTCCGGAACATAGGAAGGGTTTAACTGCGATAATTGTTGCCGCTTTGCTATGGAGTACAGGTGGTATATTTATAAAATTGGTAACTCTTAATGCGTATCAGCTTTCAGCCATAAGAAGTTTTTTCGCCGCATCGGTGTTTTTACTTCTTTTCAGGAAAGATGCAATTAAGGGTGGATGGTTTACTATACTTAATGCGATATTTTATTCCGGTATTTTAATACTCTTCGTTGTTGCAACAAAGCTGACGACTGCCGCAAATGCGATTTTTCTGCAATATACTGCCCCTATCTATGTCCTCTTACTTGAACCACTTTTACTAAAAACGAAGCTGGAAAGAATTAATGTTATAACTATCGTACTATGTTTTGCCGGTATGTCGCTATTCTTTGTCGGAAAAATCAGCGCCGGCCATATGACGGGTAACTTAATTGCACTCTTGTCAGGTGTATCGTTTGCGGCGTTTTTACTTGGTTTAAGAAAAAATAAACCTGAATATCAGTTTTCCAGTATTTTCTGGGGTAATGTTATTATTGCTGTTGTATGCCTTCCGGAAGTATTTAATATTTCCGAAGTCCTCGTTTCGGATTTTCTTATGACAGCATTTTTGGGAATTTTCCAAATAGGTATTGCTTACGCATTTTTTAGTTACGGGCTGAAAAAAGTGCTCGCAATAGAAGCCTCCTTAATCTCAATGATTGAGCCGGTTCTTAATCCTGTTTGGGTTTATCTGGGTTATGGAGAACAACCATCCTTGTACGCAATTGCAGGAGGAATAATAATATTATTAACGATTGCCGGCAGAACACTCTATACAGAAAGAAGAAATAATCATAAAACAAAAACAATCATGAAGCAAGTCGGGTAATTTCCCATTCTGTACCGTTCAGGTGATAAATTAACCGATCATGCATTCTGTTTTGTCTGCCCTGCCAGAATTCA
>CAYTLQ010000329.1:0-16377 GCA_964438715.1 uncultured Ignavibacteriaceae bacterium | reverse complement strand
GTAGAAGATTAGTGATGATATGACGGAATTATTACTGAAAATGTTCTCCATAATAATTTTTCAAAACATCTTTTCTAAAAATTCTATTTGACAATTATGAAAAGTTTAACTAAGTTTTAAGTGTTTGTAAATTTTCAAATATTACAAACAATAAATGATATTATCTTTCACAGCCCGGTCAAAAAAAACAGAGCAATGACCAACGAAGAACGCGTCCAAAAAGAGATGATTCAACGATTTGGTGATGCTTATAAAGCCTTCGGTTTGAATAAGCTCATGGGTCACATCGTCGCTCTGCTGATTTACTCGCCTGAGCCGCTCTCACTTGATGAGATTACAAAAAAATTAGGGAGAAGCAAAGGTCCGGTTAGCCAGATTGTAAGACGACTGCGGGATAGAAAACTAATAAGAAAAACCTGGTCTCCTGAAAATAACCGAAAAGATTTCTACGAAATTGAACCGGAAATATTTGAAAATGCCTTCCGCAATAATCTGGAGCTCATTAAGAATAACACCCGCATAGCCCGTTTCCTTAATGAAAAAGCATCGGAGCTAAAACATAAGAATGCTGATGTCATCCGATATCGACTAACGGAAATGGAACAGTTTTATTTGCTCATGGAAAGGCATTACAGGAATTTTCTTTCTGACTGGATTGATCAACGGGAAATATTAATTAATAAATCATTGAAAAAAAGGAACAAGTAAAAATATTTTATACTTAACATTTGAAAATTTTCAAAACTTAAAAATATTTAGGAAACGATGAATAGATTGAAAAATAAAGTGGCCGTTATAACAGGGGGCGCCGGAGGAATTGGTAAAGCCGCTGTAGAGAAATTTGTATCAGAAGGTGCTTCGGCAGTTATTTGGGATATGGACATTACAGCAGGAAAAAAAGTTGCAGAAGAACTAATCGCGAAGGGTGGTAAAGTTATTGCAATTCAGGTTGATGTCACCAAAATGGAATCGGTGGAAGATGCCGGTAAAAAAACTATTAATGAATTTGGCACTATTGATATTTTAATTAATAATGCCGGAATTACAAAAGATGCTTCACTGGCGAAAATGACTACCGAACAATGGCAAATGGTTCTTGATGTAAACCTGACGGGAGTATTTCACTGTACAAAAGCAGTTATACCCGTTATGATTGAAAAAAAGTATGGAAGAATAATTAACACCTCATCTGTCGTTGGCATCTACGGTAATTTCGGACAAACAAATTATGTGGCAACGAAAGCGGGAGTTATTGGTATGACAAAAGTTTGGGCTCGTGAACTTGGCAGAAAAGGTATAACAGTAAATGCTGTTGCCCCCGGTTTTATCGCTACTGAGATGATTAAGACTGTACCTGAAAACATTTTAAAAGCGTTGGAAGAAAAAACACCATTGGGCAGGTTAGGGTCTCCTGAGGATATCGCTAATGCGTATTTATTCCTTGCCAGTGACGAAGCCTCTTTTATTAATGGTGCCACGCTCAGTGTTGATGGCGGACTAATCAGTTAAATTTTATGAAAAAAAACAGAAACGCCTTAATCGTAGGTACAGGATCTTATGTACCGGAACGAATAATTCCAAATGAATATTTTAACAAGATTCTTGGTGAAGATGTTGATACATGGTTAAGAGAAAATCTTACAATCAGGGAGCGCAGATGGTGTGCCGAAAATGAATCAACCGCTGATCTTGCTCAAAGAGCGGCTGAAGATGCGCTTAGAACCGCCGGTATTACTGCGGAGAAACTTAACCTTATAATTGTTGCAACTGATACGCCGGAATATATTTCCCCTTCTACTGCGTCGGTTGTTCAACACCGAATTGGTGCCAAAAATGCCGGCACATTCGATCTAAACAGCGCATGTGCAGGTTTTGTAACTGCTCTTGATACGGCGGGGAAATTTCTTTTGGCAGATCAGTCGTATGAGTACATTCTGGTAATTGGCGCTTATGCAATGAGTAAATATCTGGATTTGAAGGACAAAAAGACGGTAACGCTGTTTGCCGATGGCGCGGCGGCAGTAGTGTTAAAAGCAGAAACAGATACAAACAATGGATATCTGACATCGTCGTTATATACGGAAGGACAATATGCGGAATGGATGGGAATTTACGCGGGAGGAACTCATCTGCCTTTATCCGATACTGTTCTCTCTGCAAAAGATCATTTATTAAAATTTGTAAAGAAATTTCCAAAAGAAATAAATCCAATAACATGGACGCGGATGATAAAAGAAAATTGCGAAAAGGTCGGCATAAAACCATCCGATATAGCTCATTTTTTCTTTACACAGATTAATATTAATTCAATTCGGGAAACTTTAGATAATCTGAATGTATCCCATGCGAAGGGTTATACAATAATGGATAGGTATGGATATACCGGTTCGGCATGCATACCAATGGCGTTTGATGAAGCGGTGAAAACAGGCAAAGTACAACGCGGTGACATTGTATGTTTTATGGGCTCCGGCGGCGGACTTGCTTTTGCTAGTGCATTATTTAAATATTAAAAAACTACTATGATTGCAGAAGAAAAAACTCACGGAACAAAATATGCATGGTATGCATTATTACTGCTGACCTTAGTTTATGTTATGAATTTTGTTGACAGAGTGTTAATCTACATTCTGTTTTCTCCGATTAAAAAAGAACTTAAGTTCAGTGATCTGCAATTAGCATTGCTGGGAGCAACTTCATTCGTCATTTTCTATACCACTCTCGGTATTCCCTTTGGAAGAATGGCTGACAGAATTTCGAGAAAAAAGTTAATTGCATTCGGATTAGCTGTGTGGAGTATCTTTTCCGGACTTACTGGTTTCGCCGGCGGATTTTGGTCGATTTTTCTTTGCAGAATGATGGTTGGAATTGGTGAGGCTACCTTAGGACCTGCCGCTCTCTCTCTTTTGAGTGATTATTTCCCTGCCAGAATGCGCGCAACAGTTCAGGCAATTTTTTCTTCTGGTATTGCAATAGGAACCGGTGTAGCATTTTTCTTTGGTGGATGGATTAGTGATGCACTGTCATGGAGACATTCATTTTATTTTCTCGGTTTTCCAGGTTTACTTTTAGTCATTTTGGTTCTGATGTTAAAAGAGCCTCAGCGCGGTATCAGTGACTCTGCAAGTGACCATGAAAAGAAAAACTGGAAATTGCTTTTCGCGAATATACCTCTGCGATTTATACTTACGGGATACGCTTTCTTCTCTATTATGGCTAATAGTGTTTCAATATGGTTACCGACCTTCCTCGTTCGCACAAGAGAGTTGAGTGTTACTGAAGTTGGTATGTGGATCGGATTAGGAACTATGATAGGCGGATTACCGGGAACAATAATGGGTGGGTGGATTGCAGATAAATTCCGTGAAAAGAGGAAAGGCGGCAGGTTAATATATACAAGTATCGTATCCTTACTCTGCATTCCATTCTGGGTGGTTATTCTTTATTCAAACAATACTCTTATACAGGTAGTATCTATTACAATTCTGCTGGGACTTTCTCTTTCGTGGTTGGGTCCTGCTGCAGCAGATGTAAATGATATTGCAGGTCCTTATTTGCGTGGATTGGCAGTGGGTATGTACTTCTTTGTAGTGAATGTAATTGGATATGGAATAGCTCCTCCGATTTTTGGAAGAGTGAATGATATACTTCAGGTGTCTGTAAATCCGGAAATGATGAAGTTTACTTTATTGTTGGCGCCTACGGCAGGAATAGTAGCCGCAATACTTCTGCATTTTGGAAGAAAATATCTGGAGAAGGAAGGATGAACTCTACTGATTGGCTTGCAAAGTGGGCATATTACACGCCTGAAAAACTTTTTTTACGGGAGTATAACAGAGGCTTAGAATGGACTTATTCTCAGTTTAATCACTGTACAAATACATTAGCCTCCCGGTTAATTGCTCAATATGGAATAGAGAAGGGAGATAGAATAGCTGTTTACTCAAAAAACAGAGCAGAATATGTACTGTTATTTCTCTCCTGTATCAAGATTGGGGCAATTCTTGTACCTCTTAATTTTCGTCTTACTCCCCGTGAATTGAATACGCTTATTAGTGATGCTGAGCCGAAATTATTCTTTTTTGAAAATTCATACTTTGAAAATGTTAATGAACTTTCTTCCCTTAAAGGAGATTGTACAAAACTTGAGATTGAGTCGATTACAAATTTTCTCCTTGAGGTAGAATCTGCTTCTCTGCATCCCGGATGGCCTGTTGCGAATGAGGATGATGTTGTAATGATACTATATACAGCAGGTACCACAGGACTTTCCAAAGGCGTAATGATTACGCACAAAATGTTATTCTGGAATGCAATAAATACCGGACTGCGCCTCGATATAACTTCATTGGACCATACACAAGGTTATGCCCCATTTTTCCATACAGGCGGTTGGAATGTACTTTTCACTCCATTTTTTCTGCATGGTGCATCTCATACACTTTTACAGTCTTTCGATGCAGAACTCATACTAAAACTTATAGAGAAGGAAAAGAGCACAATCCTTTTTGGTGTGCCCACAATGCTGCAAATGATGTCTGATTTACCGTATTTTGAAAAGGCTGATCTCTCGAGCCTGCGTTATGCAATTGTTGGCGGTGCTCCGATGCCGATTCCGCTGATAAATCTCTGGCACGACAAGGGTGTTTATATTCGTCAAGGATATGGTTTAACGGAGGTAGGTCCTAATTGCTTCTCACTTCATCAAAAAGATGCTATCAGGAAAAAAGGGAGTATCGGATTCCCGAATTTCTTTGTTGAGGCTAAAATACTTTCTCCGGAGGGGACAGAATGCGGACCGGATGAAATCGGAGAACTTTGTTTAAAATCTCCTGTAGTTACTCCGGGCTATTGGCGGAAAGAGGAGGAAACGAAAAATTCTATCATAAATGGCTTCTTTCACACCGGTGATCTCGTTAAAAAGGATATAGAAGGTTATTACTATATTGTTGACAGGAAGAAGAATATGTATATCAGCGGCGGTGAGAATGTGTATCCGGCTGAAATAGAAGCATTTCTTTTCACAAACCATTCAATTAAGGAAGTTGCGGTTATCGGTGTTCCTGATGAGCGATGGGGTGAGGTTGGGGCAGCATTTATAGTACCTCAGAAAGAAAAAGAACTATCGGAAACTGCGGTACAGGAATTTTTTCATGGTAAAATGGCAAAATATAAGATTCCGAAATATATTCATTTCATCGATGTACTCCCGAAAACAGATGCAGGGAAAATTAATAAAATAAAACTACGAGAAATTCATCAATCACTAATTCACAATAACATTCAATAAGGAGTCCTTATGAAAAAGTCAGTTCTTTTTTTGCTTTTTGCCGTTTCTCTTGTTTTTACATCTTGCAAAGATGATGATACCACAACCACACCTACACCAACGACCGATCCAATTGTTGGCACATGGGTTTCAGAAGGAGCAAATGTAGCAATTGGACTTAAAGTTGCCCCATTTAAGATAAAGAAAATTGTGGCTACATTTAATGCAAACAAATCCTACACCGTTGTTCAGACAGATAGCGCAGATGTAAATACAACTTTAACCGGTACATATACAATTACTGAAACCTCTTTTACGGATACTCTTTCGACAAATGCAACAAAAGGCGCAAAGATCTATACAATTGTAGCAAATCAGGCAACTCCTGCAACAATTACCGCAACGGGTATTTTTGCAATCAGCTCTTCAAATATGACATACGAAGTTATCCAGACTTCTCCAGCCCTTACAGGTGTGAGTGCGCCAACGGCAGAAGGCGGCTTTGGAAGTACAACAATTGGCGGTGTAAAATATTCGATATATATACAGAAATATGTAAAACAGTAATTATTCTGAGACTGATGAGCCATTCGTTCCTCAATGGAACGGATGGCTTTTTCATAACAGAGGAACAAGACTATGCTCAGACAAATACAAATTGTAGTTTTTCTGCTACTTGCGGTGGGCTCGATTTTAGCTCAGGATACACAACTTCAAAAAATACCTGATGCAAAGCCTCCTGAATTCAAATTTATCGGGTATTGGTTTAGCCGGGCAACATTTTCGAATGTAGCGCCGACAAACGAATTACTTCGTGGACAAATAATCGGCAGGCTTTTCGGTCCAAACACAACTTCTACTCATGCAAAAACCTCATCGTTTATTGAACAACGATTCGTGCCAATGTTTATATACTCGCCACAGATACTCGATGGAGTAGCAACTTTCCGAAGTTTATTTAAAGTTGATATGACATGGGGAGACGCTGCATATGGAGTAGGCGGTAATAACGGAGGTGGAATTAATGCCGGACAGGTGAATTTACAAACTCTTTTAGCGAATGTTGATTATAAGCCGAAAGATGCCGGTTGGAATGTTGTTATCGGCTTACAGCGATTGTTCGATAATGTTCGTGACCCAAATCAAAATGCAGTAAGTACCTATCAGACAAGCTCCTATCGTCTTTCATTCTGGGGAACGCAGGCAGTGGGAATAAGTTTGTTTGGTAACCTAAATGAAACTACACAAGGCAGATTTGGCTATTTTCAGTTGTATGAGAATATTATTCAGGAAGATGATGATGTTACACTTTGGATGCTTGATGTTGAGTCGAGAGTACAGCCTTTGCTCGAAGTAGGTGGTGATGTATGGTTTGTGTGGGACAGGGGCAAAAATTCGGGAGGTATATCGGTTTTAGGGCAGGGTCTGAATAGTACTCTTGCCGAGTATAACGGTGCGGTTCGTTTATCATTTCCTACGAAGCGGTACGAAGCGAATATTATGTGGCTAGGTGCCCATGCTTCCTATAACAGGGATTTCCTTGCAGGCCGTTTATGGAGCGATGCTTATGTTATTGCAAATCTTGGTACTGTAGATACAATTAATGATAATAATCAGTATGGAGCGTATGCTGATATCTTCGGAATTGCTGCAAATGCTTCTCTCAGTTATAAATATGGAATGACTGCAAATGACAAAGTGTCTCTTGAAGCGCAGTTTACCACCGGAGATGCTAACGGAGCGACGGATAAAAAAATTGGTTCGGTACTTACCGGTAACATCTGGGGTTCACCTACCGGCATTTATAGTTCACATAGGGCTCTGCTATTATTTCCCGATCCGCAGGTAGTTAACCGTTATTATTCCGCTGTTCATGATATATCAAACATGGGATATGGAGTAACAGCAGGTTTTTTAACAATTTCTAAGGATTTTGTTCCAAATAAATTCTCCGGTAAACTTGGTTTAGCAACAGCAGTGTCAAATGTTACCCCTAAAGATGGAAAGTCATACATAGGGACTGAAGTAAATGCTGAACTTCGTTATAATCTGAAAGTCTTTTTAACTGTTGGTCTGAGTGCCGGTTATCTTGCATTGGGTGATTTTTACAAATCCCCCATAGTGAAATACAACAACAGCAGTGAAAAACCGAAGGACCCCTTTGTACTTTTTGCTTACCTGAACTGGTTGATGTTTTAGGAGGTGATATGAAAAAAATTTTTGGATTAGTTGTTATGTCATTAATAGTGTTTAGCGGATGCAGTGGTTTTCTCTACACAAAAATGCCGGCGCTTGAATTTTCTGAGATAGACTATGGTTTCCCTGTTAAAAAAATGTCAGGGAACCCGGAAATATCATATATCGATGTTGGAGCAGGTGATAAAGTAATTTTTCTTGTACATGGTTTGGCAAGTAACGCGGGGTTCTGGCGGTATAATATTCCGGAGCTTTCAAAAAAATATCGCGTAATAGCAATAGATTTGCCCGGCTATGGTAAGTCGCAAAAAGATTATTATTCATACAGTATGAGCTTTTTTGCCGACCAGATAAAAAAATTAGCTGATGCTCTTTCTATTAATAAATTTGTTTATGTTGGCCATTCTATGGGGGGACAGATCGGAATAATTTTTTCATTAAAATATCCTGATATGTTAGATAAGTTAATTCTTGCATCACCTGCGGGTTTTGAAGAATTTGAACAGGGAGAAGGCGACTGGTTGAGAAGTGTATTAACAGTTTCAGGTGTTAAAAAAACAACGGAAGAAGGAATACGGCGAAACCTCTCAAACAACTTTTATAACTGGTCATCAAAATGGGAATGGATGGTTGAAGAACGAGTGCGTATGGCAAAGAATAAAGATTTTGAAGCATTTGCCTATGCAGTAGTGAGATGTGTAAACGGTATGTTAAATGAACCAACATTCGATAAACTTTCAGGAATTTCTGTTCCGGTTCTTGTGGTGTACGGTAAGTATGATGGTCTGATTCCGAATCCATATCTAAACCCCGGCCATCCATCCGATGTGTTTCAGTCCGGAGCGGCTTCGATTAAGAACTGTACCATAATTGAAATTGATAATTGCGGTCACATGCTTCAGATAGAGAAGCCGGAAGAATTTAATAATGCAGTACTTGATTTTCTGAAAAAATAAATTCTCACAAAGTTGGAACCGTGTGCATCCTTGCAACGGTTCCTTCTCAAATAAATCCTGCTTTTAGTATATTCCAATAATTTTCTTTTCATATTACTGATATTTTATGAGAATTGTCATTGACGAAAACATTACCGGCGCTTTTGATGTATTTTCGGAGTTTGGCGATGTGCTTGCTGTTCATGGGAGAAAAATTACCCGTGAAATGCTCCTTGATGCACATGCATTGATAGTTCGTTCTGTTACAAAAGTTAATCGTGAACTGCTTGAAGGCACTAGGGTTCGTTTTGTCGGAACTGCTACTATTGGAAGAGACCATATTGATGAGAGCTACCTTGCGGGTAATGGAATTAAATTTGCCGATGCTAAAGGATGTAATGCCAATGCAGTCAAAGAGTATATAGTATCAGCTCTTATACAAATTGCAGTTAAACACACTTTAAACCTTAACGGACTGAAGATGGGGATTATAGGCGCCGGCGATATAGGAAGTCGAGTTGCTTCTGCGGCTGAACTATTTGGAATTTCTGTTGTATTAAATGATCCACCTCTTTTCAGAAAAACGGGCAATATAATTTTTAAGCCCATATCAGAATTATTCGATGTGGATATTCTCACAATACATACTCCGCTCATCGAAACCGGAATCGACAGAACAAGGCATCTCATAAACAGAAGTTTATTAGAAAATTTTTCACAACTGAAAGTTTTTCTGAATGCATCAAGAGGTGAAACAGCAGAGACATCTGCTCTCATACGACTATTCAGGGAAAAAGGTGTTATTGGTGTCCTTGATGTTTGGGAAAACGAACCAAACATAAATAGTGAATTATTGAATCTTGTGCATTATGCCTCACCACATGTTGCGGGTTACTCTCTGGAAGGAAAAATCAATGGAACAATAATGATGTACAATGCTCTTTGTCATCACTTAAAGATTAAACCCCGCAAACTGAATTTAATGCCAAAAGTAGAACAACCACAATTGTCGATTACTCATAGTAGTAATACTTCGGCTATTGAGAAACTAAATAATGCCATAAAACAAATTTATAGCATTGAAGAAGATACAAAATTATTAAAGTCAGTAATTATGGATAAGTCCGGGGATATCGGAGCCGGTTTCGACGAATTAAGAAAAAATTATCGTCTGAGAAGAGAATTTGCTAATTATTCTGTTTCGGCAGACAAATTATCAGATACTGAAAAAGAATTATTCCACAATCTTGGGTTTACAATTATTTGAATTCAACAGGAATAATGTATAGTGAAGTGTACGGAATACCATTAATTGTTATCGGGAGAAATTTTGTAAAATAAACTGATATTTCCGCAGAATATTCACATCCGGATAATTCATTTACTATTTCTGTCTGTTTAACATATCCATTCTTATCCACCAGTGCCTTTATTTTTACTACTCCTGTTATACCCTCGTTTTTTGCAAAGGAAGGGTAACTAAGTTTTTCATAAAAATTATCCCATCCGAGCTCAGGTGAAGGATAAGGATTAAGAAAAGAGGCAAGAGCTGAATCCGGTGAAGACAGGTCAAAGAAAATAGTATCATTTTCATTAAATACAGGAGCAGACGGTTTCTTCACTTCAGATGTCTTTGGAATTTCCTGATTGGGATGATTGGGTTCTTCAATCTCATCCATATCGGGTGGTAACGCATTCTCATCGGTGAGTATTTCCGTCAACTCGTCCGATGCATAAAAATCCTTCGATATTTTTCCATTTTCATAATAAAAATCGCTGATAAAATTTCCGGTAGAATCGAATATTGAAGCAGGTCCCTCGCGTTTTCCGTTTTTAATAGTGTATAATTCCCGGAGTACTCCGGTAGAATCATATAATTTTACTGTACCTTCAACTTTACCGGCAAGAAATTGTCGCTCTTCTTTTATGTTTCCGTTAGGATAAAAATAGATTGCTACACCTTCGGGATAAGTACCTGAGTAAGGTATAGCAGATTCCTTCTTCCCATCAGGAAAATATGTATAGAGTGTATCAATAGCGCCTACTGCATTGTTCAACAACATAAAAGCAAGAAACAGAACGAAGCGAACTGATATGAAATTACCTGAAAACATCGTTACCCACGCATTGTATTTCTTTTGCGTATTACAGTGGGTTATAGTGCGCATAAATCTAATCATTCAGCCAGAAAGGAACGAGCAAAGAAAGAAAGAAAACTATACCTGCAGAAACAAAGAAACCCATAGCAATATCTGTATCGTACTGAAGCATATCAAGATTCTTTAAAATCTGATTCCAGTCGTGTTTAACACCCGGGGGACCAAAGAGTTCAAGTTTCATCGTTCGGGCATCTGCGGCATATACTGAAATGTTGAGGAAACTGTGACCGAGTAAAAAAAGTGCAAGTTGAAGCCAAACCCTTAAATAATTAACAAGACAGAATATGACAAGGAGGACAGGTACAATTATTTGCATTAATGTTCCCCCAATCATTGTCATAAACTCTCCGAAAAAAGAGAAGATAGCATGACCTGCTTCGTGAACAATAAGATGAAAAAAATCAACGAATGTGTACTCTCCGTGATTATACAAAAAAAATGAACAAACAGGGAGAAGTATCAGACTCGGAATCCAGCGTTTGTATTTATCGGAAGATGATATTGTGCGTGCGCCTTCTATCATATTTCTTCAGGGATATATTTTTTTTCTCTTTTTATCTGCAGTTTTGCATTCTTCCGAGCAACAATAGTTGTGTTCTTCCTTGCAGGTGTGACAGCAAACAAAAATTTTATCGCAGGAAAGATTGTGGCAGTTTATATAATAACTCGTTGGTTTACCACAATGGTGACAAACTGAGGTATATTTTAATTCTTCTTTTGAATTGGGTTCAAGTACTTTTCGATCATCAAAGACAAAAACGCCACCTTCCCACACGGTATCAGGGAATTGCTTTACAAAGGTGATAATACCTCCATCGAGTTGATAAACCTCCTTGAATCCCTTTTGCCTGAGTATTGCCGAGGCTTTCTCACATCGTATTCCACCAGTGCAATAAGTAACTACTGGTTTATCTTTATACTCTGAAAGAGACTCAGCAACTGATTCCCACTCCCTGAAATTGTTCATTTTCGGAGTAATGGCATTTTTAAAGTGACCAATTACACTTTCATAAGTATTTCTTGTGTCAATAATGACAAAATCCTTTTGTTCATTATAGAATTGCAGTAGTTCAGACGGTTTCAGCCTGATACCTCCATACGCTAAATCAGCGCTTTTGGCACCAAGGTGAACAAGCTCTTTTTTTAGCCGTACATACATTGAAGGATAGACAAAATCATCAGTAGTATCTTCCTTAAACCAGATATCAGAAAATTCCTTGTGTGAGGTAAGGAATGATTTATACTGCGTTGCCTTTTCTTCCGGCGCAGAAATATTACCGTTAATTCCCTCATCAGCGAAGTAAACTTTACCTCGAATGCCGAGTTGCTTACAAAATTCAAGGTGTTCGGCTACATATTTTTCAGGGGAGCTCAGGGTTACATATTTATAAAAGGATAATAATCGAAATTTTTTATCGCTCAATGATTTGACTATAGTTTTATTAAATAACGATACAAATATAATAAAGCAGGAGAAAAGTTTAGACAATTTATCTGCTGTACAGAATGAGAAATCATTGGGGATATGTTCAATCCAATCCCGCAATTTCCAGGCTTTAATATTACATACAAGGGGAATTGGAAGGGACCGGAAGTTAAAAACAGAAAAATCTACAAAACCGGACTAAACGATAATTGGTTTAATAAATTAATGATTGAATGGATTTTCAATTCTCACTATTGAGGTGGAGCAAATGCAAATGAAAATAATATTGAATTTTATATCTAACACCTCTGTGATGAGACTAATGGTGCTGTTAAGGAGGGCGGGTGTTTTTTAGATAAATCAATCTGGCTATGTCCGGTTTGGTTTTAAAGTCAGATAATTTTTATGCGTAGTAATAATTTTTACTTCGTAAGTACAGATCTCTGCACCGGTGTTATTCCGTACTCTCTTAAAATGATAAATTCACAAAGTGCTGTTCAACTATGCTGCACAACACTTTTTACCATCTTTCGTAACATGAAATATTTTTTACACTATCGAAGTTAGTGGAGCAGTTCAATAGATAAATACATGACACAATAATCACTGTTCAGGGGTTTTTTTATCGACTGTTAGCAGAATCAATTTCTCTTCTATTCTCATTGGCAGCTATGTGTAGTATCGCTATTTTAGAATGTGTATTTGTTTTTCTTTTTCAATCAGATGAAATGGTATTCCTGCCAATGAAGCTTACTTTAATTTTCTTGTCTGTAATTTTCTTCAATAGCACAATTCTTTCTCAATATAGCGTAACATCTCCGTATTTACAGGATCCAAACAAGGCGATTGGTTATGTTGATAGTTGTGCAAAATTCTGGCTTCCAACCTGGGATCAGTCAAAAGGCGGGTTTTACACGAATATTGATCGGTTTGGTAATCTCATAAGCAATTGGGGAACGAACAAGAATATGCTTACGCAGTCACGAAATGTTTACGGACTTACGAGAGCTTTTATGTTGACGGGTGATACCCTTTACCTCCACTATGCTGAGAAGGCGCTCGACTGGATGTATAAAAAAGCCTGGGACACGGTGTACGGAGGATGGTATCAGGAGCTAAACATTAACGGTGGTACTGTGAACAGAACAGCAGAAAAAACGGCATTCTATCAACATTATGCCTTGCTTGGTATTGTTGCATATTATGAAGCAACCAGAGATACAACTGCCTGGAACTGGCTAAGAAAGGGATATGAACATCTTGAAACGAAATTCTGGGATGTCCGAACCTCGTACAAGGGATTCTTTGATAAAACCGCTTACACGGGATTAAATCCCGCAAACAAAAGTTTCAATGCCACTGTTGATGCAATTACTACGCACCTATTATATCTTTATCTTATGACCGGTGAGGAGATATATCGTACACGACTTTCAGAGATTGCAGAAAATATTCAACAGTATTTTGTCGGGGCACTACCATCACAAGCAATTGGATTTGTGGAAAAATTTAACTCGGATTGGCAATGGAATAATAATGAAACACTTACAATAATGGGACATGTGCTAAAAACCGGTTGGTGCCTTGTACGGTTATACAAAACCCTAGGACCCAATGATTCATGGCTGGCTTCTTCGCAATTACTGGTAAATAGTGTTTTGCAAAAAGGATACGATAATATGCTTGGAGGTCCATACAAGGATTTTAATCGTATAACAGGTGTTATGCAAATGTGGGGACTTCCAGATACAGCTAAAGCATGGTGGCAGATGGAGCAGGCTATTGTGGCAGGGCTGATGCTCTATGACCAAACAAAAGAAATAAAATATCTTCGAATGGCTGATGAAACAACACATTTTTATATGAAGTATTTTGTTGACCATACATACGGTGAAGTTTATGCAGACCGGACCCGATACGGTGGCTTTGCATGGAATGAAGCTAAAGGCAATAGTGGTAAGGCAGGCTATCATTCTACAGAAACCGGCTACTACATTTATCTCTACGGAAATTTGCTGTTAAAAAATCAACCTGTGAAACTACACTATCGTATCCTTCCCGCAGATAGCAGTCGTACGCTAAAGATGACCCCAATGGCAATTGAAAATAACAGGCTTATTATCTCAGAAGTAAAAAAGGATGATGCTCCCTATTTATCGTATAATCCTAGTGAAAGAACAATTAGTTTACCGGCAGGCGAAGGTGGTGATTTTGAAGTGACATATATGCCTGTTATTACAAGTATTGCAGAAAAAATTCCATCATCAGAGCCGTCACACTTTAAATTATTCCAAAACTATCCCAATCCCTTTAACCCCTCAACCACTATACGATATAGCATAGACTCTCCCGATAATGTATTGTTAAAAGTTTATGATGCAATAGGAAATGAAGTAGCAATCCTGACCAATGGGATAATGCCTGCTGGTACACATGAGGTAATATTTGACGGAAGTCATCTAAGCGGTGGTGTATATATCTGTAAACTTACCGTTGGAGCGGAGTCAGCCGTAAAGAAGGTAGTTTTAATAAAATAATTAAAAATTACATCAGAGATTATAATGGCTACTAAAAATAATACTCAATGGTATTTCATCAGTGAAAATAATATACTTCAGGAATTCAAAAGAATAACAGTGACCATTCTGGAGGCAGGTATCCGGGAAATAGAGGCAAAGTTATTAGATGAGCAAATTCTGTTGCATAATTGCCGAAAAAGAATAAAAAATATAAGGGCAAACTTACGATTCATGAAATCAGGTATTCCTGAAGTAGTATTTAGTGAGTATAACAAACGGTTACGAGATATTAACAGAAAAAGTTCTGCTTTTCGCGATGACTTTGTAATCTATACCAATAGCGCTTTATTTCTCAAATCTACAAACTCGACACATTCAAAGGAATTTTTGAATACTATTATCCGGCATGTTTTGGCGGAAGTGAGCGCTCATTCAGGTAAGGGGATAATAAATAATTTGCTTCAGGAATACCGATATTTCTTTATTGGAATAGCAGAGGAAATACAACGCTGGGATTTCACGCACACTTCGATGACTGAAACATGGGAAGGATTACTTGAAGTTTATTGTAATGGCATTGCTTTATATCGTGAGTCATTGAAAAATCCATCAAATACGAATTTACATGATCTCAGAAAACGGACAAAGGATCTCTATTACCTCTTTCTTGAACTCACTCCTTTACAACATGCCTATTTTAGTAAACTTCAGAAGAAGTATAAAATGTTAAGTGATCTTCTGGGTGAAATCCACGATCATTATGCATTTGCAGAATATATTCAGAGAGGTGAATTTCGTTATTCGGAGAGACTAGCAAAAAAACTACTTGACAGAATTGAACAGCGCATTCAAAACAGGCAGAGTAAATGCTTTTCACTATGTGATGAATTGTATTCAGTTACCCCTGCACAATTATTTAACAAACTTATTTCTTCGCCACTATTTAGTAAGTAACAGGAAATTAATCGAAATAGTTTAAATGCATAATGTAATCCATTTTGCAAAGACAATTCATAACGAGTTGAAATACTATAATTAAGTTCAAAAAACTTCTACAATAAATAATCCGATATCAACTATAAATTGCATAAGATTATTGGCAAACAACATTAGTTACTTGAAGAACTTTTATTGTGGGGAAAATTACAACAGGGGAATATTTGAACAAGACGCCTGAGAAAATCAGGGAAATAATCGAGTATGCTGCTGCTACACTACAAGATGTAGCAGCGGTGAAAAACATTAAGATCACTCTTGAGTGTCCGGAGAATATTATTTTTAATGTTAATAATTATACTGCAAAAATGATTCTCCGCAATCTGATTTCTAATGCGGTGAAGTTTTCACACAAGTGGAGTGAGATAGTTATTCAGGCAGAAATAATAGGTACATTGTAAGAGATCAGGGCAGCAGACAACGGAGTTGGAATAAGTCCGGAATCACTTGATAAATTGTTCAGAGTTGAGGAGCATGTTTCTATACCGGGAACAGCAAATGAGAAGGGAACAAGGCTAAGCTATGAAATAGCAAAAAAACACAACGGCAGTATGCAGCCTGAAAGTAAACTAAATACCGGAACCACCGCAATTCTGACAATATCGTAAGAAAAAATGAAAATAATGTAATTAATTGTAGGAATTACCAAAATAAAGTGTATATTACTTAAGAATTTTTTGGTAATTACACTCTTACCTAACGAGTTGTATCCCCCCGCATTCGAGAGTACTTCAAGTCCAGCTGAGATCTTGTTTCTTTCTCCAACGGTTTCACCAAACGATTCATAATTATTTATTTTATTTTAAGGAAAACAATGAACATTTATGTTGGCAACCTCGCCAAAGAGGTATCTGAGAATGATCTCCAGGTATTATTT
>CAYTLQ010000328.1:0-2960 GCA_964438715.1 uncultured Ignavibacteriaceae bacterium | reverse complement strand
GAATAAGACTGAGAATAAAAAATTAGTAAAAAATGAACGACAACAATTAGCCGCTTATGTAAAATGTCAGCTGGCGCTCTATAAAACGAAAGAAGAGATCGCCGCTGAGGCGAAAAAACTTAATGTTCCTGTTGGTGAACTCGAACTTGCAGCAAGACTTCAAAAAATGACAAAGGGTGCATAAATGCTCCAGAACATCACAAAAATAAATCAGATTTTTGAAGTTCAGCAACTTAAGCAGACCGTTTTAGAGAAACGGTCCCCTGTGTTTTCGGAGAATTCTCTGGTAAATATTAAAGTTCTTGATACCCGGGAAGGAATGTACAAACTGCTAATTAATGGTTCAGTATTTCAGTCGAAAATAGCGATGGCGTTGCTTAAAAATGATGAGCTGTTTGCAAGGGTATTGAGCAACGATCCACTTACTTTACGAATAGACAGTCTTTTTACAAATCACACTCTTTCAAAAGGTGCGTTGGTTCAATTATTAAGCCGCCTTGGTATTGAAGCCACAGAAAATTTTATTGAGACATTTCGGGAAATTGTAAAATCAGGCAAACCCTTAATAAAATCGAGACTCTCTGCACTTAATGACTTTGTCCACTCCAATAATTTGCTTCCGGATTACTATCAGATGAGTCTTTTGGTATCTATATATCTTTCTCATTTTATTAAGATAGAAGAATTTCTTAAGAGAGAAAATAATTTTATCAAATATTCGATTGTAGAAGTAATTAAAGAGATTTATGCCGGTGTGAAGGAGATACTTGAATCATCTGAGACACCTGAATATGTAAAAGATGTTACACGGAAATTATTGTGTCAGCAAACAGAGACTTTAGCCGGCAGTAATACCGATTCGGTAAAGAAAATGATAGATTTCAGTGTCTTCCTGAAGACACAATTTTCCGGGGGCTATAGGATTACAAGGGTTATGCAAAACCTCAGTGAGAGCCTTGTAATGTATCTGTTGCAGAAAGCATTGTATAATCAGTTTGGTTTGTACCCGGATTTTCATATTTATGAAAACAAAGGCGGATTACTGCTCTTTTTATTCACCGATATTCTCTACGATCAGAATGGATCGCTTTCAATAACACTGAACGACGAATCATCCATTAAGGATAATTACAAAATCGGCGGCGCACTTTCCGGTACAAAATTGCATCTGGATATTTTCTGTCGTGAGCCGATTCTGGAGAATGAGACATTAAAAACTGAAATAGAAAACCGTCTTGCAGAAACCGAAGTGACTGCATCGGTTGTGTTGAAACCGTTTGATGCAAACAGAGCAGAAACCCGCAGAACTGTAAACAGGATTGCATAATTAATGATTACTTATGTACAAAACGATGAAAACAAATCGTCATTACAAAGCGCAGTTAGTCAGTTCTTTACATTTGCTGAAAAATCAGCAATCGGTTTTAAGGAAAGTCAGTTTATGAAACAGGCATTTTATAATATGCTACGCGGCGATGATGTAACCAGAAACCTTCAGATAGTACATAAAAGTATTACGAGTGCATTGGTAGTAACAAACAATTATAAAACAGAGTAGAAATATGGTAAAGGCAATTTATCAGGCTGCACAGAACATGCAGACCAAATCAAAAAACATAGAGATTGTTGCAAACAATCTGGCAAATATCAGCACGGTAGGATTTAAGCGTGAATTACCGTTTACCGAATTGCTCACTCGTTATAAAGATTCACCATTTAAACAGTTGACCGATTTTTCAGAAGGCAACTCAGTATTTAGTAATAATCCGCTTGATCTGGCGATACAAGGCACAGGATTTTTTACCGTTAAAGGCGATGACGGGAGAGAAGAACTGACACGGGATGGCAGATTTTCCATTTCGATAGATGGATTTCTCATAAATGCATCGGGAGCCAAAGTGCAGGGGCAAAAGGGCGATATTAATCTGTATGAAGTATTGGTTGATAAAAACAAATCGGTAATCGTAACAAAAGATGGCGAAGTGCGAATCGGAGACGATGTAGTTGACCAATTGCTCATTCAGAAAATTGAAACTCAGGAACATCTTGTGCGTACTAATGCACAGGCATTTTTTTATGAAGAGGGTTCAAGCGTTCCTGCAGAAGATGGTGAATATAAGATTGCTCAGGGATATGTTGAAGAATCGAATGTAAGTCCGGTATTGGAAATGCAGTCTATGATTACTTTGAATAAAGATTTTGAAGCAACACAAAAGATTATTGGCTTTTTTGATAATAGTCTAGGTAAAGCTTCAGAAGTAGGAAAAGTATAAAGGAGAAATGAACTATGCCAACCAGAGCATTAAGAACAGCAGCTTCCGGAATGTATGCACAGCAGGTGAATATTCAGGTTATATCAAATAACATTGCTAACCTGAATACTTCCAGTTTCAAAAAGAGCCGTGCGGAGTTTGAAGATTTGATGTATCAGGAAGTCTCTGCAAATCCTTCCAATTCCGATGTTCCGGGTGTAACAGAAAAAACCACAATGAAAGTACAGGTAGGTAACGGTGTACAGCTTTCCTCAACCCAGAAGTTGTTCACGCAGGGAGATTTACAGCCTACGGGAAATTTTATGGATTGTGGCATCCACGGAGAGGGATTTTTTCAAATCCGTAAATCGGATGGTAGTATAGTTTATACGAGAGATGGCTCATTTAAAATTTCGTCAGAAGGTACAATTGTTACGGCTAACGGATATGTTCTTGAACCAGGCATCCGGGTGAATTCTGATACAGCACAGATACGAATTTCAAAGGAAGGTGTGGTAACTCTTGATGAAGTAAACGGAAATTCAATTGAAGTTGGAAATATAGAACTTGTAAAATTTGTCAATCCTGCAGGGCTTCTCGCACTGGGAAACAACCTGTATGCAGAAACGCCTGCATCCGGCGCACCGATTATCGGATCACCGGGTTCAAACGGCTTTGGTGAAATTCAACAGGGTTTCATTGAGGCAT
>CAYTLQ010000327.1:0-9648 GCA_964438715.1 uncultured Ignavibacteriaceae bacterium | reverse complement strand
GAGTTATTCTAAAATCTTTTCAACTCTTCATAATAGCTTTTTCTAAAGATTACTACATCAACGAAAAAATTCCGATACTATTTTTTCAAATTCTTATAGCAGGCAAGGTATAGCTGCTGAATTGGTTGTTGCTCATAAGATGATCGGTGGGGTAATTGTAATTGCTTTGCACACAATCCAATAAGTTCCGTGAATTTCGTAAGCATGTTTTCATTCTTTATTTTCTCCGAAAATATTCTTTAGAATTGTACTTGTTTTTTAGTAATCCCGTTATTTAAAATGAAAGAGGCTGTCTCAAATGAAACAGCCTCTGAAAGTGAACATGAATTTTATTTATTTCAGAATATTCATTTTCATTCGTTTTACCTCATTGCCGGAACGCAGTTCATAGAAGTAAATGCCACTTGAAAGTTTTGAGGCATCAAATTGAATGGATTGCCTGCCTGCTTTTTGAAATCCGTTGAGTAAAACATCTACCTCATTTCCCAGAACATCATAAACCTTCAACGATGCTATTCCATCATTCGGAAGGCTGAAGTTGATAGTTGTAACCGGATTAAATGGGTTGGGATAATTTTGCTCCAGATCGAATGAATGAATAATATTGTTATTAAAGGTAACTGGACCATGTATTTTCATTGTGCCGTCAAAGTCAACCTGTACAAGCCGGTAGAAGGAGATTCCAATGAGCGGTTCTTTATCCAGAAATGTGTAGTCGGTTTCGTTGGTGGTTGTGCCTTTTCCATTTACAAAAGATAACTTGTTCCAATTAATACCATTTGATGAACGCTCAACATAGAAACCTTTGTTATTCGTTTCGGTAGCAGTTTGCCATTGCAGAAGTGCTCCGGTCTCAACGGAGGTTGCAGAAAAAGATGTCAGCTCAACCGGAATAGAAGAATAAACAAAAATACCAATATCATCAAGATACCAGCCATCCTGATTGACGCTACCATCGGTTCTCAATTCAAAACGAAGTTTTACCGATTGTCCGGCGTATGCGGAAAGATTGATTTCCTCTTTCACCCAGTTCGTTAACGAGCCATCGTAGATTGGCATACCTTCAGGAACCTGCTTACCATCTCCGGATGCAGGACGGCTGTATTGCCCCTGGAGAGTAACCCAATTAGCACCGTTATTATTAGAGATTTGAACAACTCCACAATCCCAACTGCTCTCTATAGAGAACTTGGTCCAAAAAGTAAGTTTTGGAGCAGAGAAACCAGCAAGGTTAATTGGATTAGTTGTAGTAAGCGTTACGGTGGCATTACTTACATAATTACCGGTTTTCGAGTCGGTATATGAATTTGGTGTTGAATGAAATGATGATGTCGTTGCATCCCATTTCGGACTGGAAGTGGGTGAGGCGGTAATTGTCCAAAGAGATACCGGATTATTTGTTGTATCCTTAAATATATAGTTAGGTACGCCAATATAAAATGAAATGGTATCGGAAGCCATCTGAACACCGCCGGATAAAGTTTGCAGGCGCAGACTAATTTTTTGTTCAATGGGGGCGTTTGCGGCAATGGTGAAAGTAAACGGAGAAGGCAGAGTATAACTGCTCCGTGCTGAAATTGAATCGGCATTTAAGGAACCATTTTGCACCGTTGCATAAGGACTGAGAGAAGTAAGTATAAAATTTAAATTTTCACCTTTTGAGAGACCTTTATTTTTCATCTGGACTGTGAGTGAAACCTGATCTCCCGGATTAAAGTATTGCCGGTCGAAAATGGTATTTTCAAGAGCAACAAATGCTCCCGCTACCCATGTATAATAAATATTAGGCATAAGGTTCTCAATGGCGAGCGGAAAAATTCTTGATTGCGGCGGCCAGAAATAATCCGATGACGATCCAACTTCGGGAGTCATAGCGAATATTTTTCCTCTTGTTCCCGTGGTGTCACCGTCATACATGAAATCGTCACTGTTTCCGCGTGTGGAATAACCGACAGTTTGCATATCGGTACCGGGTGAGTAACCATTGTAACGAACCATATCGTTAGCGAATTCACGGAAAATTAATGAATCCGGTGTTTCTCTACTAAGAGCGCCATAAGGATAAATTAAGAGATTACTATATGTATGATAGTTTAGGCAGGTCTTAATGTTTTTACCGAGGAGAAAATTCTGTATTGCTTTTGTTTCATTTTCAGAAAAAGGAGCAGTTCCACGGTATGTATCGCTGGATGTAGAAGTTGATGAACCGCCATTGGGAGCATTCCAATATGCAAAAGGTCCGTAATTTCTGTTCAGATCAATTCCATAGCTGTTTCTTCGATTTTTTCGCCACATACCACCGCCGGAGGGATTGGTGGTTCTGTTATATTCATAACCATCGGGGTTCACTACAGGGATGAAAAATATTTCTCTGTTGTTTACCAGATATTGCACCGATGGATTCGTTGCATAGTTTTCAAGGAGATAGTACATATAATAAATTACTGTCATCATTCCCTGCGGCTCTCTGGCATGATGAAGCGCCGTGTACAAAACCTGAGGCTCATTTTCAGTTATATCGGGATTATCACTGATTTTTACTGCATATATGGGTCTGTTTTCTGCAGTAGTTCCGATTACCTGTTTTGCGGTTATTAAATTAGGGAATCGTAATTTCATGGAATCGAGTTGAGCAATAACTTCATTAAAAGTGTAGTACCCTCCCATCGATCCATAACCAAATCCCTCTACACCGTAACGAATTTTACTTTCTTCGAGTGTGGATTGGATTTCTGATTCCGACATTTTAGGGAGTGAATTGAAATAATCGGACCAATCGTCAATTAGTACTTCTATTCCAAAGTTCAACATTGAAACCGGAACAAATGATTCTTCTGAAACAAAAGCAATCAGTTCATTTTCTTTTGAAATAATTGCATGCTCAATATCAATGTCGTATTGTGAGAGAACCTGTAAATCTCTCTCAGGATTCATAAGCTTTAACTTAATAAGTTTATAATCCTGTGCATAAATGCCTATGCAGGCAAGAAGTACGATGAGAGAAATGATTTTTTTCATGTTTTCCTAACTAAAGATGAAACTAATTTATTAAAATACTTAAAGAAATTTAAAAAGAATGTCAATTTTTACGGAAATTGAAAATTGATTGCGAAATTTAAAAGCATTCAATAACCCGTACGCTCTACCAGCCTAAATTCTTTTATAGTAGCAATTATTGACAATTACTTAAACTTCTCAAACTTAGGAATAATTATGTTTCAAAACCTGTCTGTTTTTTAGAAAATGTAATAAAATCAGTTAAAATGAGTGAAAAATAGCCTCCGGAAATGCCAAAATTTGGCATACATATTGAAATCTGAAAATCAAAGCAAATTTATCAACAATTTTTGATGACAAGATTATGATTAAAGGAACCATATCAGTGGCTAAAGACCTTTGTAAAGGGTGCGAACTTTGTATAGAAGCATGCCCACAGCAAAGTCTTGTGCTCTCGAAAAATATCAATCCCCGCGGATATCGATATGTTGAATTAAAATCGGATAATTGTACCGGCTGTACTAATTGTGCTCTTGTTTGTCCGGATGCAGTAATTACAGTTTATCGTCAGAAAGTTAAAAAAGCGGTCTGAGGCAATATGCAGAAAGAAGAATTAAAAGGCCGTGAAGTCCGTCTGATGAAGGGAAACGAAGCCCTTGCGGAATCAGCAATTCGCGCCGGCATGGACGGATATTTTGGTTACCCGATTACTCCGCAATCGGAGGTACTTGAATACCTGACTTATGAAGTTCCTAAAAGATCAGGTATTGTATTACAGGCAGAAAGTGAAGTTGCAGCAATAAATATGATTTATGGCGCGGCTGGCGCTGGTGGGAGAGTAATGACTTCATCATCCAGCCCCGGTATCAGTCTTATGCAGGAAGGGCTTTCCTATATTGCATCGGCTGAGTTACCCTGTCTTGTTGTTAATGTGAACAGAGGAGGCCCGGGACTTGGAACCATTCAACCTTCACAGGGAGATTATTTCCAGGCAACAAAAGGCGGCGGTCATGGCGATTATCATCTTATTGTCCTTGCTCCTGCCTCTGTACAGGAAATGGCTGATTTTGTTTTCGATGGTTTTGAACTTGCAGAAAAATACCGCACCCCGGTGATGATTCTTTCTGATGGCGCTCTTGGACAGATGATGGAAAAGGTAGAACTTCGTCCGGAAGGCTCACTTCCGAAAAAACCTGCTCCCTGGGCTACTACCGGAAAAACAAAAGATCGTCCGGCGAATGTAATTACTTCTCTTTTCATTGAACCAGAAAAGATGGAACAAATTAATCTCTCCTTACAGGCGAAGTACAAAAAAATTAAAGAAACAGAAGTTCGTTTTGAGGAATATCTGACTTCGGACGCTGATCTCATTTTGGTTGCGTACGGCCTTGCGGCAAGAATTTGTCAGAAGGCAGTTGATATTGCCCGTGAACAAGGAGTTAAAGCCGGATTAATCAGGCCAATTACCTTATTTCCGTTTCCTGAGAAAAGAATTGCCGAGCTGGCAGATCAGACGAAAGCATTTCTCGATGTTGAAATGAATTCGGGTCAGATGGTTGAAGATGTTCGCCTTGCGGTGAATGGTAAAGTACCAGTATTCTTTAAGGGCAGAATGGGTGGTATGATACCTTCTCCGGAGGAAATTGAAGCTGAAATTCTTCGGGTTTCGGAAAATTTAATCAGTATGGAAGTATAAGGAATTGATGAAATGAAAGAAGAATTATTAGAAGAAGTTCCACAGGGGATGGAATGTGTTTATGAAAAACCGGAAACATTGACAGATGCCCGATTCCATTATTGCCCCGGTTGCGGCCATGGCGTTGCACATCGTGCAATTATGGAAGTGGTGGATGAACTTGGTATCCAGGAGCAAACAATAGGTGTTGCGCCCGTGGGATGTTCTGTATTCGCCTATCACTATATGAATATTGATATGCAGGAAGCGGCACATGGCCGTGCAAGCGCCGTTGCAACGGGTATTAAAAGAATACTTCCGGATAAATATGTATTCTCGTATCAGGGTGATGGAGACCTTGCCGCGATTGGCACAGCTGAAACAATACACACTGTTAACCGTGGTGAAAACATTCTTATTGTGTTTATAAATAATGCAATTTACGGAATGACCGGTGGTCAGATGGCTCCGACAACTCTCCCCGGACAGATAACTTCTACAAGTCCTTATGGCAGAGATGTACAGGCAATAGGTAGTCCGCTAAAGATTACTGAATTGATTGCTCATTTACCGGGAGCATATTATGTAACTCGCCAGGCAGTGAATACACCGAATGCAGTGCGTAAACTGAAGAAAGCTCTCACGAATGCATTTCAATACCAGAAACTTAATAAAGGTACCTGTTTTATAGAGGTTGTTTCAAACTGTCCTTCGGGCTGGAGACTTACACCCAAAGACTCTTTGAAATGGATGGAAGAAAATATGTTCCCTGAATATCCTCTTGGCGATATTAAGGTACCGGCAAAACAGTAAAAGGAGAAACGAAATGTATTTAACCGATGAAATTATTATTGCCGGATTTGGCGGACAAGGTGTCCTTTCGATGGGGCAGGTTCTTTCGTATGCGGCAATTATTGATAATAAAGAAACCACATGGATGCCCTCTTACGGGCCGGAAATGCGCGGTGGCACCGCTAACTGTATTGTAATTATTTCCGATAAGAAAATTAGTTCACCTATTATTACGAAATTCGATTCGGCAATAATTCTTAATCAACCCTCACTCGAGAAATTTGAGAATGCAGTGAAACCGAATGGATTCCTTTTTTATGAAGAATCCACAATCATTACGGCTCCGGTGCGGCAGGATATAACGGTATTAAAAATACCTGCTATTAAAGAAGCAGAGATAATGAATAAGAAGCAGGTGGCCAATATGATAATGCTTGGGGCATTTATCGAGGTAAAACCACTTGTAAGTCTTGAAAGTGTTCTTAAAGCATTAAAAAAAGTGTTACCTGAACGGCATCATCATTTGATTCCGCTTAACGAAAAAGCAATTTTACGCGGTAAAGAAATAGCCGCCGAACAACTGCACTTATCCGTGCAATAATCAGCAAAGAAGGATAGAACTATGTCTGAAAAAGAATTTAAATGCGGCCACAATTGCCGGAATACCTGCGCTATGTTGAATGAAGCGCTGAGAAAAGAAACCGCCTCTATTCGTTTTTATGAATCAGTGTTCGATGAATGCAACTCTCCGGGTGTGAAACAGTTTCTGGGTGAGTTGGTTGAAAAACGCCGCTGTGAAGTTCTTATAATGATTCAGAAGCTGAATGAAATTCATGCCTGCTCACAAACTCTTGACGGGCTGGCATCAAGTTTCGGTTCATGACAAAGTTTGCAGGCACGAAACATTTCGTTTCGTGCCTTTCCTTCCTGCTTTGGTAATCGTCTCTGCATAGCTAGTCAATAATGTCTGTAAATTTGTAATCCCTTTAAAATTAGTGCGGGGTGAAAAAATATAAACATTATAAAACTATTTTACATTAAATTCTTCAAGTACAGGCAGGGCTTTATTATGAAAGTCGAATAATGCCTGATTTTCCCAATGAGAGCCATCGGTAGCCTTGCTTCCTTTCCAGGCAATTAATTCAGCCCCCCAATAACAAAAGCCAATTCCTTTCTTTTGAGAAATTGCACTGACAGCATTGCGGATAGTTTTTATAAAATCTCTCTGTCCCTGCGGAGTTGCAGGAAATTCCGGTAATATTAACTGACTCTCCAAACCAACGATGTTATTTGTCCAATCATTCCAGTTGAGTGTAAATGGATAAGCAGTTTCGGCAATTACAATCTCTTTATTGTTTACAGTGCTAAGAGCATTCATTGTATTCACTAAACTGTCTAAAGATTTTCCGTGCCATATAGGGTAGTAGGAAAGTCCGATAATGTCATACCCTAGTGTGTTCACTTCCTGAAAAAACCATAAAGAGTTTTCAATTCCGGCAAAATGGAGAATGATTTTTATTTTTTGAGAACAGACTCTTACTGCAGAAATACATTGCTGTAATAAATCCTTAAACTGCGAACTGTTTTCAGAAATTTTGCCATGTGGAAATAAAAAGCCGCCATTAATTTCGTTACCAATCTGAATGAAATCCGGATTGATCTGTTCTACAACCGTTCGTGTATAATTATACACACTGTCCTTGAGGGCGTTAAAAGAAATATTCTGCCATAGTAAAGGCGTTTGCTGTTGAGATGGATCTGCCCAGGTGTCAGAATAATGCAGTGCGAGCCAGATTTTAAATCCGTAATTTTTCAGTTGACCGGAAAACTGTTTCACCTCATCAAAGCCGCAGTGCTCGTTCGAAGGATTTACCCAAAGTCGTAGCCGTATTGTATTTACTCCGCTGTTTTTCAATAGCAGAAGAAATTCTTTAGGCATGCCTTCAGAATCATAGAAAGTAGGATAGACTTTTTTTATTTCCGGATATGAAGAAATATCAACGGCAGAAATAAAAAATCTTTTTTCCTCATCAGGCTGGTTTACAGTTTCGTTCTTGCAGGAAAACGCCGGAAGAAATGAAAGAAAAACTATTAGTAAATTTTTTATATCTCGTTTAATCATTATTCCTGAAACTACATGCCTTACTGACCGTTTGATAAATTACGAAGAAATACCAAAGAAGTATGGTGAGTAGTAAACAATCAGAGCAGTAAAATATTGTATAGAAGCTTTTGACAATGCTCAGATCTCAATAAGTAATGTTTGTTTAATGGAACGGATTCCTTATCGTAAAATATTTACATGAATGGAATTTTGGTAACATCTACGCCGCTAAATGACAACGCAATCTGTTCGGGGCTGTATGTGTTAGAGAAATTAACAGGAAATTAATTATTAAGAGGCAGAGCTACATAAAAAGTACTGCCCTTATCTACTTCACTGTCGAACCAGATTTTTCCGTTGTGAGCTTCAACTATTTTCTTAACAATTGAAAGCCCGAGGCCTGTACTGCGCTCGCCATCAGTGCTTTTTACACTTGTACGCGCAAAGGGTTGGAATAACTTCGATTGTTCCTCTTTTGGTATTCCTTGCCCGCGGTCAACTACCATATAATAGCCTGTTTATCGTTACGGGAGAGGAGAATGTTAATTTCGCTGTTTGGGAAAGAGAATTTCACAGCATTAGAAATAAGATTATTAAGTACCTGCTCAATTTTTACCTGATCTACAGAGATAAAAAGTGTCGGGAGTTCGGAGTTAAAATTAAGTGTAATGCTCTTTTTATCAGCAGCAGCTTTGTTAAGTGAAATATTATTTTTTATCAGACGAACAATATCAATATCCTGATAATTCAGATTCAGCCGCCCCGATTCAATAACGGAAAGATCGAGCAGTTCGTTGAGAAGTTTCAGAACAAATTCTGCAGATTGCCTGATGATAGTAAGAAACTCCATTTCATTTTCATCGAACTTTTCATGAGAGTCGTCTATCAGCATCATGCTGAAAGAGAGAATTGCAGAAATCGGATTACGAAGATCGTGAGCGGCAATTCGGAGGAACTTATTTTTTTCATCATTCAGTTTTTCAAGTTCCTGATTCTTCCGTGCGATTTCACGGTGCATTGCAATAAGCTGTTGGTTTGCTTCTGCCAGTTCCGTGTTTTTCTGAATGGCATTTTCGTAAGTGGAGAGCAGAAGGTCAATTATCTGCATCCGATTAGAATTAATAAAATATTTTTTGCCGCCGAAGAAAATATCTATTCCCATATCGGAAGAGATGTTATTCTGACGGATTTCTCTGTTCAATAAAATATAACTTATCCTGCTGAGCAGAAAATTTTCATTGTAAGGCTTCGTTAGGAAATTATCCGCGCCCGCCTGAAGTCCCTTAATAACATCCTGAGGGTCGGAGAGATTTGTTAGTAACATAACAGGAATTTCTTTTAATTTCGGGTCCTCTTTAACAATGCGGCAAAGAGAATAACCATCCAGCTCCGGCATAACAATATCGGAGATGACAAGATCAGGGGCTGACTCTCGAATCATATTTAGAGCAGTAAGCCCTTCTCTCGCAGCTTTTACGAGGTAACCATTTTGCTCGAGAATATAGCGTAATTGCTCAAGCTGGGTCGGACTGTCCTCAACTATTAGAATTTGCCTTTGCATTACTTTTTTACCTTACATAAGGGGTTTTTGAGAAAATAATCTTAAAATATGAAAAATATAAATATTAAACGCTAATTCCAATAAAGCACTTTACTTAGAAGTTGTTGGGGAGACGAAAATCACGCTTCTGATTTACTTAATAAAATCCGGCAACAGTAATCTGGAATTTAAACTCCTTTCATGTGGATTTGTTCCATTGATAGTTCTGTTGAATGGCAACCAGTTAAGGTCTAGGAATATGTCGTTCCTCTCTAACTCTGATTTATGAGGTGAGTTTTTGCTTAGCTAATGTGCGGTTTCTAAGGAACTTTTCACCAACATTCAATCAAGGGTCTTTCTTTTTTTGAAAATCTTCCAGTGGATAGTGATTATTCTGCGGAATGTTTCCCGTCATTAAAATTTCATCGAAACCCTGGACACAGTCGGATAAAACCGGCAAAAGTTTGCCAGAAGTTGTTTTATAGAAAACTTGTAAATTTCAACCAATATTTTTTAATTTTGTGTAAATTTTGATCGGGT
>CAYTLQ010000326.1:0-8606 GCA_964438715.1 uncultured Ignavibacteriaceae bacterium | reverse complement strand
TGAGAATACTGAGGAAGATTCTGAATTTGATACTGCCGGTGGATGGATTTTTTCTAAAATAGGCTTCATCCCTTCAATCGGATATTCATTTGAATTTCAGAATATCATCGTTAAAATTGAACAAATGAGAAATAACCGGATTAGAATAATCAGGGTCAGCTTTAGACAATGAAACCGGGATGCTTAATAAAAAGTCTGATTGTCTCAACAATTATCATAGCAGTAATTGCTTATATTTTAATCAATAAATATGATGAATATGTACTTTTACCTGCGAGAGATTTTATAATTAGTAAAAGTTTCGATTCAGTAAATGAAATGGTATTGAAATTACAACCGGGTGCAAATACTGATTCATTGCAAAAAACATTAGCCCTCTATAAAAGGCTACTGGAAAGTCAACAAAAATTTAATATTACCAGAATTGACAGTGTCGCTGATTCACTTATAGGAATTATGGAGGATAAAGTAATCAGTGACAAGGAACTGCAGGAATTTTCAAAATTTATAGAAAGGCAGATAGAATATGAAAAACGACAAAAAAACTGAATTACGGGTAGGTATTACAGTTACTCTTGCCTTAATTATTTTTGTCTATATATTAAGCTGGGCAAAAAATGTTTCCATCAATGCGGATAGAAAATTTCTTAATGTACGATTTGCAAGTGTTTCCGGACTGGAAGTAGGTGATCAGGTAACGGTAAATGGTGTAAGAAAAGGTTTTGTGAATGATATTATAGGCAAAAAAGATCATGTACTGGTAAATTTGTCGCTTGACGGAAGCGTTTACCTTAACGACGATGCTTCATTTAGTGTTGATATGCTTGATCTTATGGGAGGGAAAAAGGTTGAAATACATCCCGGTTACTCCGGAAAAGAGATAGATTACAAGATGACTCAAAACGGTGATTTTTCTGCTGATATTCCCGGAGTAATGAAAGTTGTTGGAACAATGAATAATGATTTGCCGAAAATGCTTGCGGCAATGAACACTACTCTTGAGGGAATAAATTCTTATTTAAAGGATGAAAAGTTAAAATCCGATATTACAACATCAATGTCCGAGCTTGCGGTGATAACTATAAAAATGAACGATTTTATTGAAAATAATTCCAAATCTTTCTCACAACTTATTGAAAATGGTAACGCACTTGTAAAAGACAGCAGAAATTTCATCAATGATAATTCAAAAGATATTAATTCTTTATTGATAGAGTTAAAACAATTCTCCAATAACGCCGAGGCTTTGGTTGAAAAGGTTGACGGATTAATAACAGAAACGAAATCACAGCAAAACAATATGGGAAAAGCCTTGTATGATGAAAAGTTTCTCTCAGACATTAGGGATGCTGTAAAACAAGCACAGGACTTGTTTAAGGTACTGTCCGATCAATTAAAAGGTGAGGGAGTTAATGTCGATGCAAAAATTGACCTTTTTTAGAAGCACCTCGCTTTCAGTTATAGTATTTTTAATCTCCTTACTCTCCATTTCTGTCTTTGGAGAATCGCCGGACCCTGTTAAAGCAAAAAACGGAATGGTGGTAACTGCTCATCCGTTAGCGACAAAAGTTGGTCTCCAAATCCTAAAGAAAGGCGGAAATGCAGTTGATGCGGCTGTTGCTGTAGGATTTGCTCTTGCTGTCACATATCCCGTTGCAGGTAATATTGGCGGAGGTGGATTTATGGTGATTCATTTAGCAAATCAACAGGATATAGCCATCGATTACCGTGAAATGGCTCCCTTTCTTGCTCATAGGGATATGTATCTCGACTCAGTAGGTAATTTTTTACCTGAGTTAAGTCAAGATGGAATTTTATCTGTAGGTATTCCGGGATCTGTAGCAGGTTTGATTTTTGCTTTACAGAAATATGGTACAATGAAACTGGCAGATGTTATACAACCGGCGATCAACCTTGCTGAACTCGGGTTTAGTTTATCGGAGTATGATGCCCGTTCATTTAATTCATACAAAGAAAGTTTTATTAAGTATCCTTCGACAGCAAAAATTTTTGTTAAACCAAATTCTTCTTTCGCTGAGGGAGAACTTTTTAAACAACCTGATTTGGCAAAAACACTTGTTGAAATCAAAAACAATGGGGTAAAAGGGTTTTACGAAGGATGGGTTGCAGAAAATATTGTTAAAACATCCAATTCATTAGGTGGCATCATTAATAAAAAGGATCTTCTGAATTACAAGGTAGTTGAACGGGAGGTTATTAAATCAAAATATAGAGATTTTACCGTCATATCTATGCCACCTCCCAGTTCGGGTGGAATCGCACTTGTTCAGATGCTGAATATAATTGAAAATGTAACTTTTGAAAAAAAAGATTTTGGCAGTAGTGAGTATTATCATTTACTGGTTGAGGCAATGAAAAGGGCTTATGCGGACAGATCTGTTCATTTAGGTGACCCTGATTTTTTTAATGTTCCTCAAAAGTGGTTAATTTCAAAAAAATATGCAGATATTTTATTTAATCAAATTTCCGATGATGCGACACCCTCCGAACTTATTTCTCCGGGAGATCCGTTAATTTTTCAGGAAAGCGAAGAAACGACACATTATTCTGTTGCTGATAAGTTCGGAAATCTCGTAAGTGTAACCACTACGATAAATTCAGGCTATGGTTCCAAAGTTGTAGTTGATGGTTGCGGGTTTTTTCTAAATAATGAAATGGATGATTTTTCTGCAAAACCCGGAACCCCGAATCAGTTTGGCTTAATAGGTGGAACGGCAAATCAAATTGAACCAAACAAGAGAATGCTAAGTTCAATGACTCCAACTATAGTACTAAAGAATGGGAAACCTTTCCTCGTTTTGGGTTCTCCCGGAGGTTCGACTATTATTACAGTAGTTCTACAAGTGATACTAAATTGCATAGATTTTGGGATGGATATCAGAACAGCTATTGACATGCCAAGAATCCATCATCAATGGTTCCCTGACCAGATATATTATGAAGAATTTGGTTTATCTGAGGATGTAAAGGAAAATTTGCTTGCAAAAGGTCACAAGCTGGGTGAAAAAAGAAAACTAGGACTCGTTGAAGGAATTTTGATTGATAGCGAAAAAGGTATTTTCTATGGCGCTTCTGACTCAAGGGGTAGCGGCACAGCGGAGGGATATTGAATGATTTTAGGCCTTGGTATAGACTTAATAGAAATCGATAGAATAAAAAATTCCATAGAAAAATATGGAGATAGGTTTGTCGAAAAAATTTTTACCGAAGCCGAAATAGCTTATTGTAAAGAAAAGGCGAATTCGTTTCAGCATTATGCCGCCCGGTTTGCCGCAAAAGAAGCAGTGGCGAAAGCTCTTGGGACAGGAATAACAACTTTACACTCATGGAAAAATATTGAAGTGTATAATGATGTTTCAGGTAAGCCGAAAGTGCGAATATTGGGTAATCATTTAACTTCAGAATTACCGGGTCAAATAAAAATTTCTATTACACACACACATACCTATGCCGCCTGTGTAGCAATTTTAGAATCTAAATAATAATAAATTCTGCAATGGTCTTGGTTTTTTACTCTCCGGTTTTGTTAAATTTCCGGTGTAATTTAACTATATTGTGATTTAAATCTCGTGTTTTTATTTGTATTGAACCATTAGTAATTAATTTTTCTCAAATAAAAAACAAAAGGAGTATGACTTCGAACAACAGAGAACTTATAATGGCCGGTTAAATGCAAGAGTTTTGGTTTTGAACCAAAGCTATGAGGCTCTTACCGTTTGTACCATCAAAAAAGCTATAGTTTTGATGCTCCTGGGTAAAGCCGAGCTCGTCTCTAAAGATCCCAAAAAGAATATAAAAACAGTTTCCGGATTATTTGTTTGGCCAACGGTCATTCGTTTATCGAAGTATGTAAATGTGCCTTACAAAAAAGTAGTTTTAACCAGGAAAAATATCTTACGCAGAGATGGATACAAGTGTGTTTATTGCGGCCGGGGTGATATTTCGTTGACTGTCGATCACATTATTCCTAAGGCAAGAGGAGGTACCGATAGTTGGGAAAATATGGTCTGTGCCTGTACTTCGTGTAACAACAAAAAAGGCAATAGAACTCCCTCTGAGGCAAATCTTCGTATGTTATATAAACCATATGCTCCAAATCATATTCTTTTTATTAAAAATTCTGTTGCAAAAATTGATGAAACATGGAAACCATATTTATATGTTAGTTAGTTCCTAATTACTCGATGAAAAAGAAAATTATTCTGAGCGGAATGAGGCCTACAGGAAAACTGCATATAGGGCATTATGTAGGCGCATTAGAAAACTGGATTGGATTACAAAACGATTATCAGAACTATCATCTGATAGCGGATTATCATGTATTAACAACAGACCTGAATACTAATGAGATATATAATAATTCAATTGAAATGGTTATTGATTGGATCGCAGCGGGACTTAATCCTGAAAAAAGCCCTATGTTCAGGCAGTCACAAATCAAGGAACATTCGGAATTATTTCTGATTTTTTCAATGCTCATAACGGTAGAAAGGTTGGAAAGAAATCCAAGTCTCAAGGATCAAATCAGAGACCTTAACATTGATACTACTACATTCGGGCACCTTGGATATCCGGTACTTCAGGCTGCAGATATACTTTTGTATAAAGGAAACTTCGTACCGGTTGGTGAGGACCAGCTTCCGCATATTGAAATTACAAGGGAATTAGCACGAAGGTTTAATAATAAATATGGTGATGTATTTCCTGAACCGGCGCCCTTACTATCAAAAATACCCCGGTTAGTTGGTCTTGATGGTAACGCAAAAATGAGCAAATCACTCGGCAATACAATTTTATTGTCTGATAATCGGGATGAAGTGAAGGCTAAATTAAAAAAAGCTGTAACTGACCCGAAAAAAATTCGAAAAGGAGATCCGGGAAATCCTGAAGTTTGTCTCGTTTTTTCTTACCATAAAAAATTTAATCCGGATGATGTCGCGTTAATTGAAAAAGATTGCAAATCCGGTGCATTAGGTTGCGTTGATTGTAAATTAAAATGCTCAAATAAAATTTCTGAATTTTTAGACCCTATAATTGAAAAACGAAAAGAACTGGAGAAAGACTCCAAAAAAGTAATAGATATCATTCGGGAAGGTGAAAAAAGAGCGAGTATTGTAGCTAAAGAAACAATGGCCGAAGTTCGTGAACATATGAAGATAGGTGCACTTGTATAGAATACGCCTCGACCTTTTTGAAGGTCCATTAGACCTGTTATTATTCTTCATAAAGCGGGATGAAATCAACATTTATGATATTCCTATTTCCAGGATAACAAAAGAATTTTTAGAATATGTCAATCTTATAAAAATTCTTGATCTGGAAATAGCAGGTGACTTCATTTTAATGGCCTCAACCCTCATGCATATTAAAGTAAGATTGTTACTTCCTCGTGAAATAGATGAAAAGGGTGAAGAAATAGATCCCCGAGCAGAATTAGTTCAACGGTTACTTGAGTATAAGCGTTATAAAGAAATGGCGGAGGAATTAAGTTTTTTTGAATCAAGTCAACGAAAAGTTTTTTACAGAGGGTATAGCGAGGCTGATAATCGTGAAGAACCTCACGAATATAAGATTCTTTTGAAAAATGTATCCGTTTACGATTTGGCAAAAACCTTCAAAAAGGTAATATCCAATATTAAAGAGGAAGTTTTTCATGAAATTAAAAAAGCACCCGTTACCATTGATGAACAAATTGATTTTGTGTTAAAAAAAATTGAGGAATTTAAAGAACTGCACTTTATTAGTCTCATAACCGGAATCAGAGAAAAAATAAGAATAGTAGTTACATTTATTGCACTTCTTGAATTAACAAAAATGGGTAAAATCGGTATAAGAGAATCTGAGGATTTTAATGATTTTGTCGTGTATGGAATAAATAATGGATAGAACATATACAACAATCATCGAAGCAATTATTTTTTCTTCAGAAGAACCAATATCAGGGGCTGAAATTGCAAAATGTATCCGCGCGATTGATGGTGAAGATGTGGAAATTACAGAAGAGGATATCGATAAATATGTCGATGAGCTTAATGAACAAAACACCTCACAAAATCGCATTTTTCAAATTTTAAGAATTGCGGGAGGATATGTATTTGCAACGAAACCTGAGTTTGCCAAATATCTTGGTTATCTTTCAAGTGAGCGAAGTAAGAGGCGATTGAGTCAGGCGGCGCTTGAAACATTAGCAATTATTGCATATAAACAGCCAATCACTAAACCCGAGCTCGAATCAATAAGAGGTGTAAACTCAGATTATACTCTTAATACTTTATTGGAAAAAAACCTTGTAACTATTTCGGGAAGAGCTGAAACTATTGGAAGACCATTATTGTATTCTACTACTACAGAATTTTTAAAGTATTTTGGTCTTAATAAAATAAGTGACTTACCAAAACCAAGGGAAATTGAAGAAATAATGCAGGATGAAGATTTCCTCGAGCAAAAAAGAAAATTGTATATGAGTTCTGTTGAAGAGTCGCTCGAACAGGGAATCTTAGAGGCACAAGATGGCACAGATAAGACTGAATAAATTTATTGCTCACAGCGGTGTTGTTTCCCGTCGCAAAGCAGACGAATTAATCAGCACCGGGCGGGTGCAAGTGAATCATTCCGTAGTTGAAAATCTTGCTACAATTATAGATACAGAGACTGATGTAGTATTCGTCGATGGTGAAATAGTTAAAATCAAAAAAGCTGTTTATTTTCTTTTGAATAAACCGAAAGGGTATGTTACTACAACGAGTGATGAACAAAACAGAAATACAGTTGTTAGTCTCATCAAAACAAAAGAGAAAATTTTTCCTGTGGGCAGATTAGATATTAACACTACAGGGGTTCTCATATTAACAAATGACGGAGATTTCGCAAATAGCATTTTGCACCCCTCTCATAACATACCTAGAACTTATAAAGTCAAATTACATCGTCAGTTAACCGAGGAAGATGCTATAAAACTTTATAGAGGTATAAATCTTGAGGGAAAACGCTCAAGGTTTGAAGAAGTGACTATCATTTCAAAAGTGAAAAATATTGTTCAGGTTGTAACTGCAGAAGGCAGAAATCATTTTGTAAAAAATATGTTCAAAGCTGCCGGCTATTTTGTAGAATCCCTTGAACGCACTGCTTTTGGACCATTTAACATTAAGAATCTGCCTGTTGGAGCATATCGCGTCATTACCTCTGAGGAAATCGATCGTTTTTACAGGAAATACTCCAATGTATTTTAGAAAAGTTTGTTTTCTTCTTTCACTCCTGGCATTTTTTGTATTTGGACAGGAGTCGCCTAAAAATGATACAATACCAAAGTTCACAACTGCTACAATGGAAGATTTCAGAATGCAGTTGGGTGATATTTTTAATGATCCTGCCTTTAGTTCCGCACAATGGGGAGCAGTAGTACAGTCTCTTACAACCGGGGAATATTTTTTTAAGTACAATGAAGACAAGCTCTTCATGCCGGCATCAAATCTTAAGTTATTTACTTCAGCAGCGGGATTAGTTTTGCTTGGTAAGGATTACAGATTTAAAACCGAAATCTATGTACGCGGAACACTTGACGGTACAACATTAAAAGGCGATCTCATCATTCGTGGCTTCGGAGATCCAACCATATCAGGTCGGTTTTATAATCAGGATATGTTAAAAATTTTTAGTAATTGGGCTGATTCGTTGGTAGAAGCCGGGATTGAAGAGATTGATGGTAATATTATTGGCGATGATAATGCATTTGATGATATAGGACTTGGCGAGGGGTGGGCATGGGATTATGAAACTGAATGGTACGCCGCACCATCAGGAGCTCTGAGTTTCAATGACAATTGTATTGATATTACTATAACACCAACAGAAATAGCAGAAAAGGCAGTCATTAGTGTACTCCCTGAAAATCAGTATTTTACTCTCACGAATAATGTAATCACTGTTCCTGCGGATTCCTTTTCATCAATCAGTGTTTACAGAGAGAGGGGAACGAATATTGTTACTGTTAGTGGTACCATAAAGGTTACCTCCGCACCAGTAAAGAGGTATTCTACAGTAAGCAACCCTACTCAGTATTTTGTTGTTACTCTTCGGGATGTGTTAATAAAGAAAGGTATTAAAGTTAAAGGATTTGGCGTTGATTGTGATGACCTTCTTGAATTACCCGATTATGAATATTGTACCAGACTCTTTACACATTACTCGGTGCCATTATCAATTATCACCACAGTTATTAATAAGAATAGTCAAAACTTTTTTGCCGAACAACTTCTCCGCGTATTGGGATATGAATTTGAAAAATATGGTTCCTCAACTCTCGGTATAAAAGTTCTTAAAAATTTTTTAGGTAGTATCGGAATAAATACCGATAATATAAATATCTGTGATGGTTCAGGGCTTTCAAGACTTAATTTAGTTACGCCAAAGCAAATCTCCACTTTACTTTCATACATGTACAAACATGAAGTATGTCCGGTATTTTACAATTCACTGCCAATAGCGGGTAGGGATGGTACCCTCGCAAACAGAGTGCGTGGCACCAGAGCAGAGAATAACCTTCGTGCAAAAACCGGGTTTATTGGAGGAGTGAGAAGTCTTTCAGG
>CAYTLQ010000325.1:0-4914 GCA_964438715.1 uncultured Ignavibacteriaceae bacterium | reverse complement strand
TATGATCAAGAAGTATGGTATGTTCTTGCTCTATTGGTTTAGCATCGGTAAGCTGTTTATTAAAAACGGAAAACAACTTTGCAAGACCACTCTCCTTGTTATGAAATTGTACAAGGACGATGAGTATGAGAAAAACAAAGAGAAAGAACACTATAACTCCCTGATGGAACACCCAATCAAGTTCTCCTGCCTGCCCTAAAGCAAAAGTGTTCGAGGTGAAGATTAGTATCACAAATAATGCGATTCTACTAAGAAAAACGCTGATGTTATTCATTGCTGTTAAATCCTTTATTATTTATTTCTTCATCGAGAAGAGGAAGATTTTCCATTTCCCGTAAATAACTTTTCTTAATTCGAAATGTCCAGACTAAAAATCCAACAAAAACAGTAAAAAATATTAGTAGCGAAATAATAGGAAATACCGCCACACCATCAATTGAAGAAAGATATTTGCTGAACATTTTTTACCTCGAAGCGGAATTTTTCGCTTTAATATCGGTACCTAATCTCTGTAAGTAAGCAATAAGAGCGATTATTTGCTTATTGCTTTCTACCGGTACTCCTGCCTTTTGCAGATCGAGCGCAATTGCATCTGCCTGAGCCTGTAAATCTTTTAATGCTTGTTTTTCATAACCGGGAGGATAAGGCACACCTAATTTTCTCATTACATTAATTTTCGTCTCAAGATTACTTACATCGAGATTATCTTCAGCCAACCATGGATATGGAGGCATAAGTGAACCGGGTGACATAAGTCTTGGATCCATCATGTGGTGATAATGCCAAACATTTGGATATTTACCTCCGAGTCTGTGTAAATCAGGTCCGGTTCGCTTTGATCCCCAAAGGAATGGATGGTCATACACATATTCCCCTGCTTTTGAATATTCACCATATCTTTCTGTTTCAGATCTGAACGGTCTTACTAACTGTGAGTGACAACTGTTACATGCCTGCGCTATGTAAACATCTCTTCCTTCAAGTTCAAGCGGAGTATATGGTTTTACTGAGGCAATTGTAGGTATATTGGTTTTTACAAGGAATGTTGGTATCAATTCAACAATACCACCAATAAGTATAGCTATAGTCGCAACAATTGCGAACTGAATAGGCTTCCTTTCTAACCAGGAATGCCCTTTTTTACCGGAATCATCACTGAGTGCGGGGGCTTGCATTTCCTCTTCAGTAATGAATTTACCGGACTTTGCAGTCTTTATAAGATTATAAGCCATAACGAAAAGTCCGACAAAATACATCAGACCGCCAATAGAACGAATAACATACATTGGTACTATCTGGAGCACTGTCTCGAGAAAGTTCGGATAGAGAAGAGTTCCTTCAGGTGTGAATTGTTTCCACATTAACGATTGAGTTAAACCGGACCAATACATTGCACTTGCATAGAATACAATGGCGATAGAACTAAGCCAGAAATGGAAATTCGCAAGTTTCTTCGAATAGAGTTGCGTACCCCATAATTTCGGTATTAGCCAATAGAGAATACCAAATGTTAAAAATCCGTTCCAACCTAATGCTCCAACATGCACATGAGCAATTATCCAATCGGTAAAATGTGCCAGTGCATTTATATTTTTTAATGAAAGCATGGGTCCTTCGAAAGTGGACATTCCATATGCTGACACTGCAACTACCATAAATTTCAAAACAGCATCTTCTCTGACCTTATCCCAGGCTCCCCGTAAAGTTAATAAACCGTTAATCATACCTCCCCAGGAAGGTGCAATAAGCATTACTGAGAAAACTGTTCCAAGAGACTGTGCCCAATCGGGAAGTGCGCTGTAAAGAAGATGATGCGGGCCTGCCCAAATGTATAGAAATATTAGTGACCAAAAGTGAATAATGGATAATCGATATGAATATACCGGTCTGTTTGCCGCTTTGGGGAGAAAATAGTACATTAGTCCCAGATAAGGTGTAGTAAGGAAAAATGCAACGGCATTATGACCATACCACCACTGAACTAAGGCATCCTGAACACCTGCATATAGAGAATAACTTTTTAGAAAAGAGACCGGAAGTTCCAGAGAATTAACAATATGTAGAACAGCAACGGTAACAACAGTAGCGATAAAAAACCATATCGCAACATACATATGCTTTTCACGCCTTTTAAGCAGAGTTCCAATCAGGTTGATACCAAATACTACCCAAACCAGCGTTATGAGGATATCTATTGGCCACTCAAGTTCGGCATATTCTTTACTTGTGGTAATACCCATAGGTAATGTTAAGGCCGCACAGAGTATTATAAATTGCCAACCCCAGAAGTGTACATTTGCCAGAAAATCGCTGAATATTCTAGCCTTGGTCAGACGCTGAATCATGTAGTAAAAGCCCATAAAGATACCATTACCAACGAAGGCGAAAATTACAGCATTAGTATGTAAAGGGCGAAGCCGACTGAAGGTGGTGTATGGAATACCCAAATTCAAAGCCGGAATGTATAACTGGAAAGCTATAAGCACGCCGACAAGCATACCTACAATACCCCATACAACAGTTGCGATTATAAATTTCTTTACAATCGTATTATCGTACCGAAATGTCTCCACTTGCATTGAAGATTCTCCTTTTATTGTACTATTTATTATTATTCGTCTCCCCGGTAGATGTAATTTTTTTTGTTTCATCAAACAGTATTCGTACCGAAGGTGTGTATTTATCATCAAACTGGCCATGTTTAACGGCCCATAAATATGCTATAAGAAATCCTATTGCCACCAGAAGACTAAATCCAATGAGTACCGCTATTACACTCATTATAACAATCTCCTCTTTTTTGCAAATAAACTTGTTAATCCTACGGTCACTGCAACTACCGTAACCGAACTTACGGGCATAAGAACCGCGGCAAACAATGGGGTTACCATCAAATTTATTGCCGCTATGACACCTGCTATATTGTAGGCTAAAGAAATTCCAAAACTTATTTTTATTACATTCATTGAATCCTTACCATAGTCAAGAAAATCCTTTAAACGGTAAAGTTCAGAGGCTTGCAAAATTGCATCGCTTGATGGCGTAAAATTGATGACATCTTCAGCTATGGAAACACCAACACTACTTTGTTTCAAAGCCCCTGCATCATTAAGTCCGTCACCAACCATCATAACTTTTTTACCATCATTCTCTAAAGAACCAATGTATCGTAATTTATCATACGGAGACTGTTCAAATAATACAGTACTAGCCGATGAAAAGTATTGTATAATTTCTTTACCGGAGTCAGCATTATCCCCTGATAAAACCCTTATATCGTATTCCTTCACCAAAGAATTTACCATCTCCTTAATACCGGGTCTTATTCTGTTTGAAATACCAAAACCACCCATAAAAATTGAATTAATTGAGAGGTAAACAACTGAGACTTTATCATTGTTAATCCTTAATTGCAAGGGATCAATATTTGACTCAGTTATAAAATGAAGGGATCCCAGCCGATAATAAACTCCATCTATAAATCCATCAATTCCATACCCCGGTTTCTCATTAAATGCATGAACATCCGGCAATATATCTGCTTCTATACTTTCAGCAATTTTTTTACTTAATGGATGAGTAGAATTTTTTACTAATGCTTTTATTGCGGTTAATTGCTCATTAGTCAGTTCTCTTCCCTGATATTGAACATCCGCAGAATCCTGATAGGTTATTGTACCGGTTTTATCAAAAACAATTGTATTTATTTTTGATAATCGCTCTACTATAGCTGCATTTTTCTGGAAAAACTTGTTTTTCCCAAGAATCCGAAGAGCATTACCGAAAGCAAACGGTGAAGAGAGAGCAAGAGCACAAGGACAGGCAATAATCAATAACACGGTAAAAACCTCTATTGCCTGAGTAGAACCGGAAATATTCCAATAATAAAAACCGGATGTAAAAGCAATTATTAACAGAACAATTGTAAAATATTTGCTTACCTTATTACTGAATTCAAAGACAGATTTATCATATTTTTTTGAGAAAATATTTTCATTCCATAGCTGAGTAAGGTAGCTTTGAGAAATACTTTTAACCACAGTAACTTCTATGATACTTCCGGTTTGCTTACCGCCGGCAAAAATTAAATCACCATTTCCCTTTTGAACCGGGTTAGATTCACCTGTAATAAAACTATAGTCAATTAAAGCCTCACCACTTACTAAAATCGAGTCTGCAGGTATAAGCTCATTATTTCGGATACGAAGCCTATCACCTATGGCAACCTTAGAAAGAGGAATAATTTTTTCATGACCATCTTCCACTTTTATAGCTGATAATGGGAAATATGATTTGTAATTTCTCTCGAAATTCAGTGCGCTGAATGTCTTATATTGAAATATCTTTCCCAGTAATAAAAAGAAAATTAATCCCGCAAAAGAATCCATATAACCGGGACCTATTCCGGTAAAGATATCGTGCACGCTTTTAGTATAAAATGCAAGTATTCCTAATGACAATGGGAAATCAATATTCAGCATTCTACTCTTTAAGCCTGCGATAGCCGAACGAAAATAATCGAGAGAACAATAAAAAAAGACCGGAAGCGAAAGAAAAAATATTAAATATGCAAATAAATGTTTTAACGCTACACTCGAGGCATCAATAGCTAAATATTCCGGAAAACTCAGCAACATTATATTCCCAAATGCAAAACCCGCTATACCAATCTTATAAGTTAATTGTCTTTGGTAGTCTTTAGTGGTTTCATCATTTATTTGTTCAAGATTAATTTTGGGTTCATAACCGATTGAAGCTAGTAACTCAACTATTTGTCGGAGTGATATCTCTTTTACATTAAATCGGATAGAAACTTTCTTCGACAAGAATTCAACACTTGAATGTGTAATAGCGGGATTGAGTTTAAACAGATTTTCCAGTAACCAAAGACAAGAACTGCAATGAATGGAGGGG